>JANXSC010000262.1 GCA_025352845.1 Opitutaceae bacterium | reverse complement strand
CGCGCTACACCCGGCACCGGCCACCACTGCATGAAAGTGAGATGCGCCCGGCAGACCCACTTTCGGGGATTGCTCCTTGCGTTCTACGTGAATGCCGCGACGGTGGCGGCTCGTAATAGCGTTAGATGACAGTAGCTGGTGGATCTTCAGGTGAGCTTTTGGTTCAGGTGATGATTCGAAACCCGGTTTTCGGGAACGTGCTGACAGCAGACGAGGCATACGAAAATTATCACAATGAACTCCAAACTCTATGTTGGGAACATGTCGTTCAACACCACCGAAGCCGCCCTCCGCGACGCCTTCGGCCAGTTCGGCACCGTCACCGATGTTTACATCGCCAACGACCGCGAGACGGGCCGCCCGCGCGGCTTCGCCTTCGTGACGTTCAGCAACGACACCGAGAGCAAGCTCGCCATCGAAAAGATGAGCGGCGCCGATCTCGATGGCCGCCAGCTCACCGTCAACGAGGCCAAGCCGAAGGAAGAAATGGGTGGCGCGAACCGCAACTACGGCAGTCCGGATCGCCGGGCCGGGGCGTTTCAGGCGCGCGGCAACAGCCGCTACTAATCGCTCCCGACTTCGGTCGAGACTTTCAAGCGACGGGCTCCGGCCCGTCGCTTTTTTTGTGCGGGTGGCAAACGGACGTTGGGCAGTGGAAACACCGCGTCTACTCGTTCGCCTGCTACTTTTTGTTTTTGCCCTTTGCCGCGCCGGGCGCGCGCTGCGGCGTCCACTGCGGATCGATCAGCTCGCCGTCCCACTTTGTCCATGCGACGGCGAGCTCGCGGAATTTTTCCGGCTCGGTCGCGGCGAGGTTGGTTTTTTCGCCGATGTCGTTTTTCAGGTTGTAGAGTTCCGCGCCGGCCGCGGTCGGATGACCGGGTGACTCGGCGGCGAGGTCGGGACCGGCGCCTTTCACGAGTTTCCAATCGCCCATGCGGATCGCGAGCTGTTTGCCGAAGCGCCAGTAGAGCGCCGCGTGCGGCGCGCCGGATTTTTCGCCGGTGAGAAACGGCAGCAGGTTCACGCCGTCGAGCTTCGCATCGCCCGGAACCGCGACGCCGGCGGCGGCGAGCGCGGTGGGCAACACGTCGAGCTGGATCACGGGCCGATCGTCCACGCGCCCGGCAGGGATGCGGCCCTTCCACTGCACCAGCCACGGCACGCGGATGCCGCCCTCCCACGTCTGCGTCTTGAAGCCGCGGAGCGGGCCGTTGGCCGACGTGGTCGAGGGTGTGGGCCCGCCGTTGTCGCTGATGAAAAAGATCAACGTGTTCTCCTCCTGTTTCAGCTCGGCGAGTTTCGCGAGCACGGTGCCGATGGCGTCATCCATCGCGGAGAGCATCCCGGCAAACGTGCGCCGCTTCGGGTCCGCGATCGACGCGAAACGCTGCTCGTATTTCGCGGGTGCCTGCAGCGGCGCGTGGACGGCGTTGAACGGCAGGTAGCAAAACCACGGCGTGCCGCGCTTCCGCTCGATGAAACTCACGGCCTCGCGCGCAAACTCCTCCGTCGTGTAGTCGATCTTTGTCACGCGCGTCGTTCCGCGCAGAATAGGGTTGGCCGGGTCGGCCTCGGCGTCGAGGTAGCTGTGTGCGCCGCCGAGGAAACCGAAATACTCGTCGAAGCCGCGCTGCATCGGGTGAAATTCCGGCCGGTAGCCGAGGTGCCATTTGCCGAACATTCCCGTCGCGTAGCCCGCCGCCTTCAGTCGCTGCGGCAGCGTCGTCTCGGTGAGCGGCAGCCCGAAATTCTCCACCGCCTGCTCGGCGGGACCGGGATTGAACTCGTGACCGAAGCGCTGCTGGTAGCGCCCGGTGAGGAGCCCCGCGCGCGTCGGACTGCAATATGGTCCGCTCACGTAGCCGCCCGTAAAGCGCACGCCGTGCTTCGCGAGCGAGTCGATGTGCGGCGTGGGAATCTGCGGGTTGCCCTGACACGAAAGCTCACCGTAGCCGAGATCGTCGGCGATGATGACGAGGATGTTGGGACGCGAGGGCGCAGCGGCGAACGCGGCGGTGACGCCGCACGCGACGAAGAGGAGCAGGGGCAGACGGTGGGGGTTCATTTTCTTTGAAAGGACGGAGGAAGAAAGGCGGGGTGAGCTGCCAGACGCTCGCCGACGGCCAGGCGTTTCACCCGGCGCGAAGACCGCACGCAGCGACAGAGATTCCCCGGACACACAAACGTGCTCAACCCGAAAACTACGGGCCCGCGATAAATCTCCATGCGCCGCAACCCGCGATTCGCGATCGAGCTGCTTTAGAAACTGCGCGTCCACGTCGCACGTGCGCTCGCTCCACGAGACGGGACGCCTCGTCCGCGTGGCTGAGGCGTCCCGCCTCAGAGACTGGCGGCCAAGCCGGCGCGCCCGCACGCTCGTCCCGTCGTCATCCCCATGTCCCGCTCACGCCCGCTCGTTGCTCTCCCGCTTCTCCTCGCGTGCGCCCTCGCCGACAGTGCCCTCGCCGCGACCCCGCGACCCCGCGCACGCCGCGCACCTCCGCACCGAGATGGCGCGCTATGGCGACACCGCGCCGCTCACCGTCGCGAATCCCAAACCCGCCGCATGGACGCCACTGAGCGCCACCGCTCCTGCCGCCGGGAAAAAAGCGCAGAAGGTCGCCACGCCGAACGACTGATACCAGTGTCCCGTGAGAATTGGACTTATTTTCGCCCGATGTAGCCGGGGTCGCCGACCCCGGACCGAGGTCAGCGACCTCGGCTACACCTCAACCAAAGGTCTAGAAATCATGGGCGATTGGTATTACTTGGCCTGCGCCGGGTGGGAAAACACCGCGAAGAGATACATCGCGAGTGAAGCCACTTGATCGTCGTCGAGCGGGCCGCCGTGTTTCACGGCGAATCCCGGCATCATCGTGCCCGGTCCGCCTTCGCTGATCCACTTGGTCCAAAACGCGAGATCGCGCGGTCCGCGTGCGACGTGCAGATCGGGAATCATCGCGGCGCGGGGATTCGCCTCGTGGCAGATGGTGCAGACGGCGCCGTAAAGATCCTGGCCCATTTTCCCGGCGGCGGGTGTAGCGTGGCACTTGGCGCAGTCGCCCTTGAGAATCGCCTGCCGATCGTGTGTGGCGATTTTGAGGTTCTTGGCGCGGTCGGCGCCCATTCCGCTGGCGGCGACGGTCGGGACTGCGGCGGCGGGGATGTTGACTTGAATGGTGAGCAGCGTGCTGCCAACCGAGGTGCCGACCGTCACCGTCTTCGCAACGAGCCCGGCCTTGCCCTTCAGATCCATGAGCACGCGGATGGGCGCGGTCGCGCCGACGGCCAAGTGATAGGGCGCGGCAGGGAGCGGCGGCAGCTCGGCGGCGGTGCAGCCGCAGGACGTGGCAATCGTCTGAATCGCGACGACGGCATCCGACGTGTTCGTGACGCGGAACTCAAACGCGGCGTCCGCCTCCCCTGGCTTGGCTTCGTAGGATTTGGTCGTCGCATCCCAGCTCAGCCGGGAGGCCGCATCGTCGGCCTTGGCCGCGACGGCCGGCGGTGTCGGCTTCGCCGCGGTTGATGGATTTGCGGGCGGTTGCGCCCTCAAAGCTACGACGCTGATCAGGCCATACACGCCGAGCATTACCCGACGGCAACCAAGGAAACGAAGGAAGGAATTCGAGTGCACAAGAAGATTGGATTCGCTGATTCGGCAGCGGAACAATCCTCGTCGAGCGAAGATCGGTTGGCAATTCGACTCTCCGCGCGGGGTAATCACGGCGGTAAGCATCAAAAAAGCCGGGCAGTCCGCAAGGTCTGCCCGGCTTCGAAATCGCAGGCTTATCTGCCTAGATGATGTCGCCTTTTACGTTGATGCCGTCGAAGATCACGTTGAACGCGTTCGCATCGAAGAGGCTTTGGCACCGGCGCAGGTTGGCCTGTTGGAGGAGTTGCAACACCGTGTAGTCGGTGTTGTTCAACAGCCCGATCGCCGTGCCGTAGGAACCTGTGTTGTAGGTCTTCCAACCCGTTCCGTTCGTCGAAACGTTGAACCCATAGGGGGCGGCGTAGGTCCCTCCTGCCAGCGTCGAATTAGTCACGTAGGACGCAATCGCGCCGCCGAGGATCTGGGCATCGGTTTTGGCGCCGGTCACGTTAAACAATGTGAGGAAGAGCGCCGCGACATCGGTGTTGGTCTTGCCCGTGAGGTTACGGGGCGAGGTCGCGTTCGCACCAAACAAACAGGGGAAGTTTGTCGCCAGCCATGTAGCGAGCTTCGTGGCGCTCGGTCCTCCGTTGACCGACCGAATCAGCGCCTGTCCGTTTTTATTGTGCCAAAAGCCAATCGTCGCAGTGTCTCCGGTGCCGACGTTGCACCCCACAGGAACTTCCAAGAAAATCAATTGAACATCGTCAATGGCAGCATCCCAATTGAACTTGATGTTGAAGATGACGGCGACTTTGTCGCCACATGAGAGCTGCCAGTTGGCCGCGTTGGTGTTGGCGGCATTAATCAAACACTGCACAATGTCCTCGCGATAGTTCGGATAGGCAGTATTCGGAGGCGCAATGGGCGGAGTCTGTCCAAAAAGGATCCAAATCGCACGCTGGACTTCCCACATCGTGGGGACTGACGTGAGGACCAAGGGGTAGCATGGGAAGGAACGATGATTGATGAGGTAATTAATCTTTCTCCAAGCTGCCGCGTTTTGGATGATGCCTGGGTGATTCGGTAGCTGCTGGTTGAACGCGACAAGTGGGTCGGTGGATGAATAAAGGCGTCCACCATAAACAGTGCCACCAGCAGCTGGATCGATGTCAGTCATCACATCGAAGCACCAAGCCGCGTAACGCCCAACGGGTATCGGCGCGGTAGGAGACATTAGGGTGCCACCAGCCGGCAGAATATCTACGGTAAATAGGCTAAATTCAGGCGCTTCACCCAGACCTGAAAGCCCGGGGCCATAGGTAACGCGAACCAAACCGTCGGCCATATTGTTAGGCGCTGGCGGCAAAAGCAACGACGGCTCAGCGGAGACCACAGGCCGCCCTATCAAGAAGAGCGCTGCGGTAAGAGCCAACGCCGAGAGCGGAACTTGGCGTAGTTTGTTAATAATAGTAGGCATAATAAATTTGAGACGAAATTGGAAATCTTGGCACCGCTATCGATGGACACGGCACACCCCTGCACGCTGAACCACATGAAAATGACGGGCTTCGCCTAATTCACCGAACGAAACCCGCCGTCAAAGCGGACTGAACCTACGGCTGGGAACTTACTTTCCCTTGAAGCGACGGAAGGCGAACAAACCCAAGATGCTCAAGGTGATTAAGACGAGAGTCGAACCGGAGTCAGGAACCGACTCGATCGCCGCCGGAACGGCAAGCAACATAGCCGGGGTGGCCGCGAGTGCCGCGATTACGAGGAGCGATTTACTGATGATGTTTTTCTTCATATTAGTTTATTGGTCTAGTTTAGATGTTTTGGAATACCTCACTGTCGGCCGAAGTAGCTGGAGTGGGTGTTCACCTACCTTACAGCACATAAGCAAATCACGCTCCAAAGATAGATGCCAACAACCTTCATATTTGTAACCAAATAATATTCTGATTCTTAAAACAAACAAATGACGCAAACACTGGCGACATCAAGTTTCACAGCGCCCGAAATTGAAAGATTTCGCTACACTTTCGCTGCCCAAGTCGGCTGGATTCAATCGACTCCAATCACTTAGTGTTCGGCACAAACATTTTGCGAAATAAAACGCACCTAAAAACAGATGTAAAGGAACTCGACAATGTGTTTCGTTAATATGCGAACGCCTTACCTGCATTATCTAATAACCAGATGCGCAATTTCACACAAACCATTTATTACAAATAAGTTAAATAGACATATAATGCTCTATCGTTAGATGCGTTCAGAAGCCTGCAGACGCTGCTTCTGCTCGACCGATGGCATGCGCGCGCGTTGACAGGGCTGCGAGAGAATCGCGATGTCGTCGTCGGCCGCTCCGACCGGTGCCGACAAGACCTACATCTGGGAGCGTAGCAACGGTCTTGTTTTCCGCTGGAGGCTGGGCACCGCTGTCGCCGCTTGGTTACGCCGCCTCGGCCGCAACGCCGCCGGCATCCAACATCGCGAGCGCCCCGTTCCCCTCAAGAAATCGAGGCTGACGATTTGGTGCATGGCCCGCCGCACGACCTCACGGGCTTCTGGGCCAAACGCGTCGCTGGCGGCCGCACCCACAGAGTATTGGCCAAGATCGAAACCGCCGGCCACGGAGACATCGACCGCTTGCGCACAAAGTGGCGCTGCCTTCTGCGCCAAGTCGCCCCCGTCGGTCCGCTCGTCTGCGACGGTGCGACGATGAGCGGTCGCGATCACTTCATCGCGAAGCGCTGGGATGGATTTCGCGCGCTAGCGCACGTCTCCCGCGACCCATGCCGCAAACAGCGCCTCGCCCAGCACGGCGCGGATTTGCTCGTCCATTCGCTGGCGCGCGCGCTCACGCTCCCCGAGCGCCTCCCGGGAAAAATCAAACGCGAAACCGAATCGCTCGTCGAACTCCCGCCTGAATCGAAACACCGCGCGACGCTGCGCGTCCGTCGCCGCCGTCGCGCCCAGTCGCGCAGCCACAAGTCGCCCCGTGGACGACTCGCGCAGCTCGAAATCCTCCAGCTCCTGCACGTCGAGCACCTGCGCCAGATCCGCGCGCTGTTCGCGTTCCAGCAGAGCCAGTCGCCGCAGGAAAACCCGCGTATCGCCAAACGGCCCCGGGCCGGCCGCACTCGCCGCCGCCACCGCCGCCAGCTCGTCCGCCACGCCTTTTCGGATCGCATCGTAGTCGGCGCGGATTTTTTCCACGCGCGCCGCTTTTTCGGCGATCGTCAGCCGTGCCGGAGAGGCCGTCGCGACGACCACCTGATCCGCCGTTCTAATCTTCGCCGCACTCGCGGCGCGATCGCTCGTCATCTTCGCGGCGACGGGCGCAACCGCCCCGCCATCTTTTTCCTTCTTCGCCGCCGGCCAAAAAAACACCGCGCCGCCCGCGAGCACAAACCCTGCGCCGATGACGAGCACCCGCCGCTGCATGCAGCCGACGATGTGCGCCCGCGCGCGCGCGGCGAATTCATTTTCTCCACTGCCCGGTCGCCCTGCCCATCGCTCCGCGCCTTTGGCGTTGCACCGCTGCGCGCCCGTCCGCAAGCCAACGCCCTTTCCCATGTCCGCCGCCCATTCCCGTTCCGTCCTGCTACTGGTCGGCACGGCGCTGTGCTGGAGTCTGGCCGGCGTGCTCATCAAGGCGGTCGCGACGACCTGGTCGGGGCTCGCCGTCGCGAGCGGGCGCGGGATGATTGCCGTGCTCTTTCTCGTCGCGGTGAGCCGCGGGCTGCGGTTCGATTTTTCCCGCGCGCAAATCATCGGCGCGCTCGGCTACGCGGCGTGCACGGTGACGTTCTGCACCGCGACCGCCCTCACGAGCGCGGCCAACGCCATCCTCCTCCAATACACCGCACCAATCTGGGTGGCGCTGCTCGGCACGTGGTTCCTCGGCGAACGCGCGAGCCGCGCCGACTGGATTACGATCGCCGTCGCACTCGGCGGGATGACGTTGTTTTTCCGCGACAGTCTCACACTGGGCCACCTCGGTGGCGACGCGCTCGGGCTCGCGAGCGGGATCGGTTTCGCGGCGATGACAATTGCGATGCGCCGGCAAAAAGACGGTTCGCCCATCGAATCGATTATCCTCGGCAACGCCCTCGCGTGTCTCATCGGCCTGCCCTGGATGATCTCGGCGCCGGCGCTACCCGCTTCGGGTTGGGGCGCGCTCGCCGTGCTCGGCGTCGTGCAGCTCGGCGTCGCCTACTGGCTCTAAGCGCGCGCGATCAAGCACGTCACGGCGCTCGAAGCCGTGCTCATCCCCGCCATCGAGCCGATTCTCAATCCGCTCTGGGTGTTCCTCGCATTTGGCGAAGTGCCCACGCGTTGGGCGCTGATCGGCGGCGCGATTGTGCTTGGCGCGGTCACGGCGCGCGCCGTGGTATCGGTGCGGTCACGGTCTGCGGGCACTTAACCCAACCCGTGCGGTCGCAAAGCCGAGTGAAACTTTGTGCCCTGCTCGCGGGTATTCTGGCGATGGCCAATCTCCCAGCGTCCGCAAACGCAACGCCCCCCGCCGTCGCCGGCCCACCCGAGACCGTCGTATTGTTGCACGGGCTCGGCCGCACCGGCGCTTCGATGTGGTGGCTCGCGCGGTCACTGCGGCAGGAAGGCTACCATGTCATCGCCCCTTCCTATCCTTGGCGCACGCAGTCGCTGGAACAACTCGCCGGCACGTGGCTGCCCGCGCAGCTCAGCGCGTTGGCTGGTGCGCCACGCGTTCACTTCGTCACGCACTCGATGGGCGGCATCTTGCTGCGCGCGTGGCTGCGCGAGCACGGCGCGCCGGAGAATCTCGGTCGCACCGTGATGCTCGCGCCGCCGAACGCCGGGAGCGAAATCCCCGACCGGCTTGCCGGCTACGCCGTATTTCGGTGGCTCATCGGCCGCAACGGCCCGCGCCTCGGCACCGCCCCCGATTCCCTGCCGCGCTCGCTCGGACCGTGGCCGGAAAACGCCGGCGACCTCGGCATCATCGCCGGCGATCGGCCGCTGCCGGGGTTGACCAACGACTGGCTGCCCCCGCCACACGACGGCAAGGTGAGTGTCGCCTCCACGCATCTCAGCGGTGAGCGCGCCCATGTCGTGCTGCCGTTTTCGCACACGTGGCTCGGCTGGCACCGAGCGACGGTGGCACCGGTGTTGCGTTTTCTGCGCGACGGACGGTTTGACGCCACCTCCGGCCGTGGGAAATAATTTTTGACCGCCGCAAACAAACCCTCGCCGCGGCGGCGCTATTCCCCTGCGAACCACTCTTTCCGCCGTGAAACCCACCACCTTGCTGCTCTGCGCCTCGCTCCTCGCCAACCTCGCGCTCGTCGCCGTTTTCGTCACGCGCTCCTCCGCACCAGAAGCGCCGCACGCGGCCAACCCCAATCGCGCCGCCGCCGCGCCCGCGCCCACTTCCGCCAATTCCTCCGCGCTGCAAGCCGCCTTCGCCTCCGGCGATGTCAACGCCCTCGTCGCCGCCGGCGTCTCGCCCGAAATCGCCCGGGAACTCGCGCTCGCTCGCAAGCTCGCGCAACTCGCCGCCAAGTCCCGCGCCCAAGCCAACACCAGCGGCGACAGCAAGTGGTGGCGGATGCGTGCCAACGTCCTGAGCGCCGTCCGTGAACAACAACTCGCCGCGCGCCGCGAATTATCCGAGGCGCTCCTCGCCGCCTTCGGCGACGATCTCGGGCTCGGCGGCAGCGATCCGGGGCAACTCGCGTTTCTTTCCCCGGCCAAACGCGACGCCCTGCGCCGGATCACGCAGGACTACGACGAGATGATGGCCAAGTTCGGCACCGGCGGCATCCAACTCGCCTCCGACAAGGAGCGCCTCCGCCTGCTCCGCGCCGAACGCGAGCGCGACATCGCCGCGCTGCTCAGCCCCGACGAAAAACTCGCCTACGAGATGCGCAGCTCACCCACCAGCGCAAGCGTCCGCAGTCGCTACGGCGACGCCATTGAGTCCGAGGCCGAGTTCCAAAAAATCTTCGCCCTGCAAAAAGCCTTCGACGACAAATTTCCTCGCGAGGCCCTCACCGGCCGCATCTCCCCCCAGGTGATGCGTGCCCGCAGCGACGCCGAACGCCAGCTCGACGCCGATTTCCGCGCCGCCGTGGGCGACGACCGCTACACCGCGCTCCGACGCGCTGCGGACCCCGACCTGCGCAACGTCGAGAGCCTAGCCAGCCGGCTCAATCTCCCCGCCAGCACGACGAACACTGTCGCCGCCAACCGCGACGCCTACGCCGCCGAATCACAGCGCATCAACAACGACGCGAGCGTGCCGTTTCCCCAACGCCGCACGCAAATTCAGGAACTCGCCGCCCGCGCCAAAACCGATCTCACGCGCTCACTCGGCGGCGAGGCCGCAGAGGCCTACGCCCCGAATTCGCAATGGCTCAACTACCTTCAAAACGGCATGGCCTACGCGACCACGCCGCAGCCGGGCACAACCATTACCTCTCTCGGCGCCAGCTCCCAGAGCATCTTCCCCGTGATGCCCGCGGGCGCAACCGGTCCGGGCGCAACTGCGCGGCAAGTGTTCGTCAGCGGCGCGGTCCCGCCCGACGTCGCCCTCGGCGTTGATCGTCCGCTCGCAGGCGGCAACATGCAGGTGATGACGTTCACGACGAGCCATAGCGAAACAACCTCGAACCCCGCGCCCACCACGGGCGGCACGCTCATCGTCCCCGCGCAACCGGCGCAACCTGCGCCTTCTTCCACGCCCGCGCCGAAGCCGTAATCGAACCAGCCTCACGCCGCCGCGCTCATTCGTCATCCGGCGGCTTCACTTGCAGCAGCACATTCGCGAGCGTGATCAACCCACCGCCGATGAGCAGCGCCCAGGTCGCGATCTCGTTGAGATAGTTGATTCCCGCCCACGCCGAAAAGATCGCGGGCAACACCAGCGCCATCGCCGATCCGAAGATCGGCTCGATGCAGTAGATCAGTCCGGCCTCCGTCGTGGTGATTTTCGGCTGCCACGCGTTCATCAGCGAATAGGAGCCGAGTGTGCAAAACACCGTGAGCACGATCGTGAAACCGAGCCACGCCGGCGAAGTCCACGGCACGACGAGCGCGCTCACATCCGGCGTCATGACGCCCGCCATCGCCCAGAAAATCACCGCCTGCGTCGCAAACATCACGAACGTGATCTTCTCCGGCCGGTTGGCGGAAAAATCTTTCCACCCCAGCGTCAGGATCTGCCCCATGAAAAACAGCGAGCACAGCAGCGTCTCCCATTCGCCACGGCCGAAGCGCAGTTCCGCCCAATCAAAATTTCCGAGCACCGCCACGCCCGCCACTACCAGCGCGCAACACGCCCAAATCACCCAGCCGGGATTCCGCCGCGCCCGCACCGCCAGCCACACCGGAATCAGCACCGCATAGAATTGCGTGAGAAACGCCGAGGTGCTCGCCGCGGTGAATTGCAGCGCGTCGTTCTGCAACAGCATCCCCGCCGCGGCGAAGAGCCCGATGATCACGCCCTGCTTCCACTCGCCCGCCGTCGCGCGCCACGCGTCGCGCGGCCGCAGCGCCAGCATAATCAAGGTCGCGAGCAGAAACCGCGGGGCCACCGTATAGACCGCCGAAAACCACGTGCCCGCCGCCGGCAGCAGTTTTTCATGCAGCAAAACGATCGCCTTGATCAGCGGAAAGCTGAGCCCCCAAAAGAAATTCGCGACGAGCAGCATGAGCAGGGCGCGCGGGCGCTGGGGATGACGGGCGTCGGACATGCGTGAACCGCGCAGCGTGGCGACCGGGACTTGCGCCGCGACAATATTTCGCGTGCCGTTCCTTGCCAAATCGTCGCAACCACCGTCGATCGGGTGGGTCTGAGTTCGACTTGGCCAGCGCGTTCGGCCTAAGAATCGTTCGCGTCGCGCGTTGTTCAATCCCCCATTCCCGATGAAGCCCACCACGCTCCTGCTCGCCGTCACCCTCACGGCCAACGCTGCCTTCGTTGCCATCTTCACCTTCCGCCCCGCGCTCCTGCCGCCCGCCTGGCGTGAACCCTTTGTGAGCGACGCCACCCGCGCCACCGATCTCGCGGTTCAGAATAAGAGCGCGGCGGACCGGGCCACCGCCCAAGCCCGTGCGGCCGCCAGCCAGCGCGCCAAGACGTGGGCCAGCCTTAACACGGGCGATCTTCGCACGCTGGTCGCCCGCCTCCGCGCCGCCGGTTTCTCTCCGGCCGTCATTCGCGCCATCGTCGGGGCCCGGATCGAGGAGTCGTTCGCGGCGCGCATGAGCGAACTGCTCGGCTCGGTCGACTCCCCGTTCTGGAAACCGGATCCGTTCAGCTCTTCCCAAAATCCCAAATTCTACGAAGCCCAAAACCAGATCTACCGGGATCGCACGAAGGCGCTCCGTGAGATTCTGGGCGACGACTATTTTGCCGGCAGCGCCATCGACGCCACCACCGCCCAACGCCGCCAATTCGGCGATCTCCCAAAGTCTAAAATCGAACTCGTGCAGCGGATCGTGGACGACTACGCCGAGATGAATTCGCAGGTGAAAGCCGCCGGCGGCGGCATCACTCTGCCTGAGGATCGCGAGAAATTCGACCTCCTCGAACGCGAGAAGCGCGCAGATCTCGCGACCATTCTCACGCCCGCGGAAGTCGAAGACTACGAGATGCGCAACTCGACGGTGACATCACGCCTGCGCACCGGCCTGACAATTATGGACGCCTCGGCCGCAGAATTCGCCGCCATTTTTCGCGCCCAGCAACCCTTCGCCGAACTCCTCTACCCGAATTATTCAGGCTCCATCTCCATCTCTTTCTCCTCAGAGACCTCCCGCCAGCGCACCGAGGCGCAAAAGCAAATCGCCGACCAGCTCCGTGCGGCCCTCGGTGAGCCGCGCTACGCCGACTATGCGCGCGCCACCAGCTATGACTACCAAAGCCTCTATCGCCTCGCTCAACGCGACAATATCCCGGTCGATGCCATCAACCGCGCCTACGATCTCCGGGCCGCAACCGCGGACGAATCCACGCGAATTAACGATGCCAAGTTGAGCCCGGCCGACCGCTCGGCCGCCCTCCAGGCACTTGCCGCATCGACCAAGGCTAAACTGGCTGGCGCGCTCGGCGCCACAGTCGCCGACGCCTACGTGAAAAGCGCCTCGTGGCTCACGGCCATCCAAAATGGCCACACCATCCGGCTCAGTCCCGACGGTCAGCTGTCGATCTACATCGGCTCCGCGCCCCCCTCGCCGAAAAAATAAAGATGAAACCTTCGACCACTTTCCTGCTCAGCGCGTCGCTCGCCCTCAACGTCGTGCTCGCCGGCCTCGCCGTCATCGGCAGCAAGCGCCTCGATGCCGAACTCGCCGCTCAAGCCGCAGCCGCAACCGCCCATCAAGCCGCGCGGCCGGCCGCGACCGCCTCCATCGATTCACAAACCTGGGCCGCGTTGCAAACCCCCGATCTCGCCGCGCTCGCCCAGCGCCTCGGGGAAACTGGCTTTCCCAAGGATATCATTCGCGCGATCGTGCGTGTCCTCGTGAACGAACAATTCGCCGCGCGCCGGCACGCGATCACCAACGACGACGGCACCAGGGCGTTTTGGAAGGATGCCTCCTCCGATCTAAAATCCCAGCTGGCCCAGTTTCGCCTCTCACTCGAACAGGAGAAAACCATCCGCGATCTGCTTGGGGCCGATGCCCGCGCCAGCGATCCGCTCACGCAAGCACGTCAGCAGGCGCGTTTCGGCCATCTCTCTCAAGAAAAAATAGACGCCGTGCAGCTGCTCGTCAGCGAGTTCGACCGGAAACGATCGGAGCTCTACTACGAAAAAGGCGCCTTTAATCAGGAGGATTCAAAGCAGATCGACAGCACGCTGCGCGCGGCCCTCGCCGGCATCCTCTCACCAGCCGATCTGGTGGAATACGATCTGCGCAAGAGTAACACCGGCCGCACGCTCCGCACCGAACTCGCCGCGTTCAATCCGACGGAGGAGGAGTTCCGCGCCATCTTCAAACTCCGTCAGCCCTTCGACGAACAGTTTAGTCTCCGCTCGGGCATTCCGAATCAGGAGGATATGCGTCGGCGCTCCGAAGCGCAAAAGGAACTCAACTCTCAGATCGCGACCCTGTTTAGTCCGGACCGCGCCGTCGAATATGCGCGCTCCATCGACTCCAACTATCGCCAGACGAACCAGCTCGTCACCCGCTACGAGCTGCCGCCGGAGACCACCGTCAACCTCTGGAATACTCAGAAGGAGTTCGAGCGCCGCCGCACCGAAATCTACAGCTCGGGCTCAGGCCTGACCCCGGAGCAGCGCACGCAACAGCTCACCGCCCTGCAACAGGAAGCGATCACCAGGGTCACCCCTCTCCTCGGCAACTCGAACCGGTTGACCGCTTACAAACAATACGGCGGTTCATGGATCGATTCGCTGGTGCCCCGCCCGCAACCGAAACAGTAAACGCCAGCGCGCAATTCACTCTCGGGAGAAAATCCGCGGAACGATGGTATCGAGCACCGGGAACCAAGTGTCCACCGCCGGCAGTATTTTCTCATGCAGTAAAACGATCGCCTAAATCAGTGGGAAGATGAGTTCCCAGAAAAAATCGCCACGAGTAGCATCAACCGCGCGCGTGGTCGCTGGGAAGATGGGCGTAGGGCATCAGCGAACCGCAAATGTGCGCGACGCTGGGGCACCCGACTAACGAATTGGCAGACTTTGATTGCGTGTCAGCCAGAGAAAATCTTGCTTGGCCTTGGTTGGCCTTGCGACCTACCTACTGAGCCTCGCAAAATACGGTGACGCAAAACTCCGGGGTAGGGCGGGCTTCAGCCCGCCTTCGGCACCCTGAAAGGCGGACTGAAGTCCGCCCTGCTTTCAAGGCCCGCGTCACGCTATTTTACGAGGCTCAGTAGATTCTTCGTTCAGCCCATTTTCAGCATGCTTATACGGCCCCAAAATCCTCGCGCGTGCATTGTCCACCGGCACGCAATTCGGCCCAACGAAGATTTGTTGGCAGTATCATCCCAGAAGCAGTCGTCATTCTGAGATCGCTAGCTGGTGCATCGCATTCGACTTACTGGCATCCAGCCACACGCTCCGAAAACGCATCGAAACCGGGGGTCTTGGATTTTCCTTCAATTATCAAGTATGCGACCCGGCAACCGGAGCCAAGCATCCGCTGCATTTTGCAATTGGGTATGGTGATCGCAGCAATCGCGCTGCTGATTTTTCATCTATTGGCGAAACTCTCAAGTTGGCGCTCACAACGCCGGAAAGAAATCTGCTCAGTGCCTTTCCGAAATTGTTCGAATCTAATCTCAGAACCGTCCTCTTAGCCGCGACATCACGAGCGACGATGACTTCCGTAGGCGGCGCAACATCCCGACTGTTTGATTCCTTCGACGCCACGAGAGCAGCTACACTCGCGAGCTCACCGGCAGCGATCTTTATCGGCTACCTGACCTGCAATGTTGCGAATGAGTGTTTTTCTCCAACGGAAGGTCGCGTGGTCCGCAATTCAACAACCGGCCCATATCGAGTGCTAGACGTTATACGACGACTAGAAACCGGCGCGCCGCTAGGTGATCGCAAGTCCAACTCTTTCGGAGTGTCGCTTGTTGACTGTAGAAATGACACTGCGGTCAGAGTCCGCATTCTACCAAACGAAACACGTGGAGCCAAAGATTTGGACTATGAGCGAATGAATCGCTGACAGCTCCGCTGCCATCGACGCCTCACTCGCCGAGAAGTGCTGAGAACAAAAACGAAATGAAGGTCGACGACATAATCAGCTATCACGAAATAACGGCCGAGGAAAAAGGCAGCCTGCAGCAGGGAATGAATTTTCGCCCTGATCGAAAATATTCTATCCTCCTGATGTCCGTCAGTGACGGAGCGCATTACGATGACGTGATCGACGAACAGGCGGGCCTATTAATCTACGAGGGGCACAATGAGGATCGAAAGAAAGGCGGCGCTGATCCACGAACGCTAGATCAACCATTACTGACTCCGCTGGCACTTGGACTCAAAATGGGAAATTTTTTCAGGCCGCGCTCAACTATCGCGCGGGAATCCGGGAAAAACCTGAGCTGGTTCGGGTCTATGAGAAAATTCGGAAGAACATCTGGTGCAACAAAGGCTACTTCGAGTTGGTCAACGCTGCCCACTTGCAAGCCGGCCAAAGAAAGGTTTTCAAACTTCATCTTCGTCCCGTCGAAAAAAAGCCATGGCATGGCACAAGAGAGATTGCCCACCATCGGATTATTCCGTCCGCCGTGAAGATAGATGTTTGGAAGCGCGATCAGGGGAAATGCGCCATTTGCGGCGCGGAAAAAAATCTCCACTTTGACCACATCATTCCTTTCTCAAAAGGTGGTAGCAGTATTACCACCGAGAACATTCGGTTACTCTGCCTGAAGCACAATCTTGAGAAGTCCAATAAGATTATCTCCATCCTTCCTTGGCTTTGCGGCACCTCTGCCGCCCTTATGTCGACGGATTCACTGGGTTAAGGAGAGTCACATCGCCTCTTGCGCTATAACTTGTCACATCAGCGACGAGATCGGGCCCTTGGCACTTTCATCCCGGCCACGCTTACCGTGGATATAAAGGAAGACACCATCGCACGCCTCTGTAATCGCCAGCTGCACCGAATGCACGTCCGCCAGAATGGGCACAAAAAAAACCGCCGCGGGGAAATCCCGGGACGGTTCGAGAATTGAAACGGACTGAGCTTAGGAAACGTGACCCGAGACGAGCTTGGTCATCTCGAACATCGACACGGTCTTCTTGCCGCCGAAGACCGGCTTCAGCTTGTCGTCCGCATTGATGTTGGTCCGGACCTTCTTGTCCTGGAGACCGTTCTTCTTGATGTAGACCCAGAGCTTCTTGGTCAGCTCTGTGCGGGGGAGCGGGGCCGCACCCACCACTGCAGCAAGCAGGGCGTCGGGCGTGACCGGTTTCATGAACGCAGCGTTAGGTTTACGAGCAGCTTTTTTGGCCATAATGTTTTTTGGGTTTGTGACTGATGACACTAACAACAGTCCCCTTCTAGAGGGAAAAAACCGCGCTTGCATAGGAGAATCTTCACTTTTTCAGAGCGAGGATTCATTTTTCCCAGAGGTAAAACCGGCCCCATTCGCCCTCGCCGGCCCGTTTTCCCCCTACTCGACGCGCAAAAACGCGCTCGTTTGACCGCCCTCAAACGCGCTCGTCCACCTGCACGAACTGCCGGTAAAGCGCCGCGTAGCGCCCGCCCTGCGCAAGCAAATCCGCGTGCGCGCCGCGCTCCACGATGCGCCCCTGATCGAGCACGAGCACACAGTCGGCGTGCCGGATCGTGCTCAGGCGATGGGCGACGACGAAGCTCGTGCGCCCGCGCAACAACACCGCGAGCGCCCGCTGCAGCCGCGCCTCCGTGAGCGCGTCGATCGCGCTCGTCGCCTCGTCGAGGATCACGAGCCGCGGATCGGCCAGCAGCGCGCGGGCAAAACACACGAGCTGACGCTGGCCCACGGAGAGCGCGCCGCCGCGTTCGCCGACTTCGGTGTGCAGCCCGCGCGGCAGCGCTTCCAGCAGATCGAGGCAGTCGAGTTGCGCCGCGGCCGCGCGCACCTCGTCCTCCGTTGCCCCGGGTTTGGCCACGCGGATGTTGTCGAGCACCGTGCCCTCGAAGAGAAAGTTCTGCTGCTGCACCATCCCCATTTGCCGGTGGAGCGACTGGCTCGTGAGCGTGCGGATTTCGCGACCGTCGACGAGCAGCTCGCCAGCAGTCGGCAAATAAAATTTGGCCGCGAGATTGATGATCGAGGTCTTGCCGCTGCCGGTGTGCCCCACAAGCGCGATGGTCTGGCCGGGCTCGGCGGTGAACGTCACGTCGTGCAGCACCGGCCGCGCGGAATCGTAGCCGAAGGTGACGGAGCGGAATTCGATGCGCACGCCGCCGGGTGCGGGCGGTGCAGATTCATGGCTCCGCCCGCTCGGGCTAGGCGCTCCAGGGCACCTCGGATCCGGCAGCGCGGTCGCATCCGCGGCGTCTTCCCAGTCCGGCTGCGCGTCGATCAGTTTGAAGACGCGCTCGGCGCCGGCCATCGCGACGAGCGCCTGGTTGTATTGGTTGCCGATGATCGCGATGGGCGCGAAGAACTGGTTCGCGAGCAAGAAGAACGTGATCAGCGCGCCCACGTCCATATAGCCGTGGTAAACGCGCCAGCCACCAAACATCAGGAGGATCGCGACGAAGAACTGGCTGTTGAGCTCCAGCAGCGGCGTGAGGATCGCGGAGGTGCGCGCGAGCGCGATGCTGTAGCGCGAGTGATCCGCGAGCAGGTGGCGGAAGAGCCCGGCATTGGTTTCCTGCCGCACGAAACCCTGCGTCACGCGGATGCCGTTGACCGACTCCGCGAGCGTGGCCGTCACGCGGCTGAAGCTGTCGCTCGCCGCGCGCGAATAGACACTGAGCTGCCCGCGGAAGCGCCGGTTGATCACCCAGAGGATCGGGGCGAGGCCGATCACGACGAGAAACAGCACCCAATCGGAGGCCGCCATCACGACCGCCGCGAACAGCATCTGCCCGGCCTGCACCGCGCTCACGAACAGCACGTCCTGAATGCCCACGCGCACCGCCTCCACATCGCTCGTCATCCGCCCGATGATCCGGCCGATCTTCATGCGGTGGAAAAAACCCATCGGCTGCCGCTGCACTTTCGCGAAGAGCTCGGCGCGCAGGCCGTTGACCACCGTCTCGCCAATCTCGAGCGCGTAGCGCTGGCGGAAATGAAACATTCCGTCGGTCCACAGCGCGAGGAGCGCGTAGCCGCCGACGCCCCACCAGAGCCCGGAAAAATCGCCGCGTGCGATCGGGCCGTTGATGATCAGCGCGGTCATCCAAGCGAAGGCGGGCAGTTGCGCGGAGCGGACGACCGACATCACGCTGAGCGCGGTGAGTTTTCCCTGCACCGGCGCCGCGTAGGTGAAGAGCCGGCGGATGAGCGACCACTCGAGCGGTTTTTGGATCGGCTCGTCGTCATCCTCATCGCGCACGCGGCGGATGAGCCCGAGGTCGGGCACGGCGGCGGTCGGCGGCGCTTTACTCATATCGCGCCTCCAGTTGTAGGGCGGGGTCTTCCGCCCCCGCCGTCCGGGAGACTACGGCACCGCTCCAAACCCGGCGGGGTCGGGAGACCCCGCCCTACAACTGAACCGCACTTCATGCCGCGCCCTCCCGCAGCCCGAGCTGCTGCAACTCGCGGTTGTCCACGAGTTGAAGATTGGCGACGCGAAGATACGGACCCTTCTCGGCCATGAGTTGGGTGTGCGTGCCGCGCTGCACGATGCGACCTTCCTCCAACACGATGATGAAGTCCGCCCGGCGCAGCGTGCTCAGCCGGTGCGCGACGATGAACGTCGTCCGCCCCGTGATCGCGCGGTCGAGCGCCTCGAAGATTTCGTGCTCGGTCTCGCTGTCGATCGCCGCGGTCGGATCGTCGAGCAGGAGAATCGCGGGCTCAAGCAGGACGGCGCGCGCGATGGCGAGGCGCTGGCGCTGGCCGCCGGAGAGCGTGTTGCCGCTCTCGCCGAGCACGGTGTCGTAGCCGCGCGGCAGCGCCATGATGAAGTCGTGCGCGGCCGCGACCCGCGCCGCCTTTTCAATCTGCGCGCGCGTGGCATCGGGGTGGCCGAAGGCGATGTTGGCCGCGACAGTGTTCGAGAAGAGAAAACTCTCCTGGAAAACGAGCCCGATGTTGCGCCGCAGATCGTCGAGGTCGATCCGGCGCGCGTCGAGGCCGTCGAGCAGCACGCGGCCGGCGGTCGGATCGAAGAAGCGCGGGACGAGGCTCATCAGCACGCTCTTGCCCGCGCCGGTCGCGCCGAGGATCGCGACGCACTGGCCGGGCGCGACGCGCAGATCGATGTCGCGCACGACCGCCGCGGCACCGTTGTAGGCAAAAGTCACGTTTTCAAACGCGACCTCGCCGCGCAGTTTTGGCCGGCGGAGCGCGTCGGGCGCGCTCTTCACCTCGACGGGCGCGTCGAGAATCTCAAACACGCGGCGCGCCCCGATGAGCGATTGCTGCACGGAGTTCACGATCGCGGCGACGTTGTTCACCTGGCCGGAGAACTGTTCGAGCAGGCCGGCGAACACCACGAGCCCCGTGCCGAGCGGCAGCTGCCCGTGGATGACGAGCCAGCCGCCGTAGCCGAGCAGCACCATCATGTTGATCCGCGTCAGAAATCCGATCGCGGGCGAGAAGAGGCTCACACGCCAGAAGATGAGGTGCTGTTGCACGAGCACCGCGCGGTTCGCCGCGTCGAACCGCGCGCGATCCTCGATCTCGCGGCCGAAGGCCTTGGTGACGGCGATGCCCTGCAAACTCTCGACGAAGGTCTGCACCATTTTTTCCACGAGCGTGCGGTTCTGCGCGTATTCCGGCTGCGTGCGGCGCGTGTGCCACGTCGTGAGCGTCCACAGGAGCGGGGCGGTCGCGAGGCACGCGAGCGTGAGCCACGGACTCAGGCTCACCATGTAAACCACATACACCGTCAGCGAAATCACCATGATCACGCCCTGGATGAGCACCTGATCGACAAACATGCGCACGCTCTGCACATCGCTCGTGACACGCGTGATGATCGAGCTCGTGGTGTTGGCGTCGAAGAACCGGAAGCTCAGCCGCTGCAGTTTGTCGTAAACCTCGCCGCGCAGATCGACGACGAGCCGCTGTTGCACGAGACGGTTCACCGAGATGGCGTAGGTGTAGTTGAGAAACGCCCGCCCCACCGCGAACAGCAGAATAAACCCCGCGAGCAACGCGAGCACCTGCCAATACGGCCACGCCTCGGGCAGATTCAGGTGCAGGGGATTGTTCGCGAGCGGCGTGCGATCGACCTTGTGCTTGATGTAGTCGATGCCCACGCCCGTCAGACTCAGCCCACCGATGCCCAGCGTGAGCAGCACGAGCTGAATCGTGAGAACTTGCAGGCAGTGCAACCGATAGCGCCACGCGAGGGCGCAGAGCCGGCGGACGAGCGCCTTGTTCGTCAGCCCGGAGGCGGCGGTCGGCGTGGGCGTGGCATCAGGCATGGCTCGCACACGGTAGCCGCGCCAACCGATCACGCACGAAATTTTTTCTGCCGCTAGTGTAGTGTCCCGCAATTGAGTCGGCATAAGCGTGCGGCCGATAGGATGGCGGGATGTCACGAGCAAGTCTGCCGGTCGTTTTATCGGACGCGGAGATGATCCGCCTTGAGCAGTGGATCCGTGCGGGTTCAACGCCGCAGCAGGTCGTGCTGCGTGCGCGGATCATTCGGGGCGCCGCGCAGGGACAGTCCGACAAGACCACCGCGATGGCGCTCGGGATTCGT
>JANXSC010000476.1 GCA_025352845.1 Opitutaceae bacterium | reverse complement strand
GCTATGATTCCAACCGCGCCAGCCTCGACGTGAACCGCGCGCTCACCAAGGACGTGGCCGTTCGTCTGGTGCTGAGTGGCCAACGTGACGACGGGTATTATCGAAACTACGAGCACAACCTGGCGATTCTCGGCGGGCTCGCTTGGAAATTCGGCAGCAGCTCCAACCTGTCGGTAAAATATATCTTCCAGCAAACCCACGACCAGAACTTCGTCGGGCTCCCGATCGATCCGAGCGCTGATACCAGCACGTCGAATCCCGGAGTCTTTCCGGGGTTGGCGCGGAACACGAATATCTTCAATCGGGACGACATCCGCTCCTCGGACATCCATACGGTCGAGGGCCTTTATACCGTGCGGATCGCAGAAGGCTTTTCCACGCGGCTCGCCGGCCAATATAATTACGAGAACAGCTGGTTCAATCAGTTCGATACCGGCCTGACGGGCCCCGCCCAGGGCGATTACAACCCGCTGACCGGTGCCTATGTTTTCGGGGTTCTGTTCAGCAAAAGCGCCCCCTATGGCATCTCCGGTCCGGCGGACGCACCCACTGCGATCTATCAACGGACGACTTCCGGCCCGCTCCGGGGCACGAACCACGACTATCGCACCGCGTTCCAAAACGACTGGGTTTACGAGCGGAAAGTGCAGGGAATTTCGACCCAGACTTCGGCCGGGTATGCTTTCAATGGCGAACACCGCCCGAACGATATCAGCCTGTTTCTCATCCGTGCGTCGGCCAATCCGGCGACGGGCCTGGATACCTTCAATGTTCTCACCGGCCCGTATGTTGCCCCGATCGCTGGCACGATTGCCGGCAAAGGGTTTCGCGCCAACTCGTCCTCCACGACGACCACGAAACAATTTTACGGGAATGAGGTGCTGAAATTATTCAAGGATCGCCTGATTCTCAACGGCGGTCTTTCCCAGTCGTGGTTCAAATACCATCTCATTGACCGGGTGACCCCGGCCCGCACCTACGACACGTCCTTCAAGGGCGCCCTGCAGAAATCATACGGGGCCGTCGTCGAGCCGCTGGCGAACGTGGCGATCTACTACGGCCACTCGGAGGTCACCACGTTCAATTCCGCGGGCTTGCCGCCGGCTCCGCAGACGCAGGACTCGAAGTCCGACGAAGTCGGCGTGCGCGGCAAATTCCTCGAGGGGCGGGCGATCGTCAGCCTCGATTATTTCTCCTCCACACAGAATAATTTTAGCGTGCCTAACCCGGCCAATCTCGATCCCAGCCGCATCGGATTGCCGTCTCTGCCCGGGCTGTTCACCGACCGCAAGGCGCATGGCTGGGAGTTTGAAGTGAACGCCTCGGTCACCAAGGAACTGTCGGTGGTGGGCAACTACACCAGCTTCAAGAATCGTGACACTCATGGCGTCGTATTTCGTGGCACGGCGGAAAAATCCGGCGCCCTCTGGGTGAAATACGATTTCAAGGAGAACGCCCTAAAAGGTTTTGGCGTGGGAGCCGGACTGAACTATCTGGCGCGCCGTCCGGGCGATGCGCCTCGGGCCGGATTCACCGCCGCGAGCACGCTGAGCAACCCGATCTACAATCAGCCGACTTTTTGGATTCCGGCCCGGACGCTGTTCGACGTGGTTTTCTCCTACCGGATCAACACCCACTGGAATACCCGCGTGATCGTAAACAATCTCTTCAACAAGAAATATATCGATTCCGCCCTCAACCGGCAGGGACTTGAGCTCGGTGGCGATACGAACGTTCGAGGCCAAGTCACCTACAAATTCTGAGGAATCCTCGCGGCTCAGATCACGGTTGGACTCGGTGGCAAGGCCAAGGTTTCGATGTTCGGGCCACGTTTCCTGAGCCGTCCGCGTTTTCTTGCGCCCTGCTCACGGCTGAAAACCTGCGCTTTCTCGCCGCCAATCGTCGAAATTTGCGCTCAAGGTCGCCGGTGCCTCCCTTGTCACCGACCGCCGAGCATGGACTCAAACTTTTTAGCAACGCATTACCCGGAATCATTATGAACCCCATCAATCAACCGATCCAATCCCGGAGCGGGCTGTTCAAGCTCTTCGTCGATCTCTGCGGGGGAGTTACTCTGCAACGCGATGCCGACACAACGTTGGTCGTCTCGTGGCCGCGTTCGGCGGGCAGGCAGCCCATCACCCTCGGCGAAGTCTCGGCGTCGGTCGCAGCGCGATGAACTCCACTCCTCCTCTCACCCAACGGCTGGAGTTATCGACTGTTTCCGCAACGGGGGTGGGTCGCTTTCGCTGGGCGATTCTCGGGGTGCTCTTCTGCGCCAGCACGATTAACTACATGGACCGATTTCTCCTCGGTGTGCTCAAGCCGACGATCATGCAGGACCTGCACTGGACGGAAACCGATTATGCCAACGTCGTTTTTTCCTTTCAGCTCGCCTATGCCATCGGCTTGGTGTCGGTCAGCCGCGTCATCGACCGGGTCGGGGTGCGCGGGGGCATGGCGTTGGTTGTCGGAATGTGCGCGATCGCCGCGGCCAGCCACAGCTTGGTGAGCACCGTGTTCGGCTTCTGTCTGGCGCGCTTTGCGCTCGGCTTCGGCGAATCCGGCTGTTGGCCGGGCTGTGCTAAAACCGTTAGCGAATGGTTCCCGCGCAAAGAGCGGGCCGTGGGCATGGGATTCGTAAACGCCGGTTCTTCGGTGGGTGCGACCCTCACACCGCTGCTCGTGCCGTTGATCTTGAAACTCGTCGCGTGGCCGTTCGCGTTTCTGTTTACCGCCGCGTTGGATCTCCTCTGGCTCGGCATATGGCTCATGGGTTATCGCAGTCCGGATCGTCACCCGTGGCTGAAGCAATCTGAACTCGCTTACATTCGCAGCGACCCGAATCCGCCACAAGGGAAGGTTTCTTGGCTGCAGTTGTTTCGGCACCGTCAGACCTGGGCGTTTCTGCTGGCCAAGGGACTGACCGATCCGATCTGGTGGTTCTACTTGTTTTGGGCCCCCGGATTTTTGGCGAAACAGTATAATCTGACTACCGCCGACGCGGCGGCATCAGCCGCAGCAATGGCCCTGCCCGTGATGGTAATATATCTCATGGCGGACATGGGCAGCATCAGCGGCGGCTGGCTGTCGATGCGGCTGATTGAGCGAGGCTGGAGCATCAACGCCGCACGGAAGACCGTCATGCTCGGCTGCGTGTTGTGCGTCATCCCGGTTTTTCTCGTCACGCACGGCATCGGCCTGTGGCCGTCGGTCGCGCTGCTCGGGCTCGCCGCCGCCGCCCATCTGGGTTTTTCCGCCAACCTGTTCACGGTCGCAACCGACACCGTGCCGAAGCACGCGGTCAGCTCGCTGGCGGGAATTGGCGGCATGGCGGCGGCCGTCGGTGGCATGTTCATCGCCAAACTGGTCGGCTTCGTGCTCGATGCGACGCAAAGCTACACGATTCCCTTCGCCCTGGCCTCCGCTGCCTATCCCCTCGCGCTCGGAATTCTACATCTGCTCCTGCCTCGACTGGAACCGATGCAACTGAAGGCCGCAGAGTGAAGCATCGCGGAGGCAGAAATCTCCGCCTGCCATGAGATCGCGTTTGCCCGGCGCAGGACGGGGTCTGGCTTTGGGGTTTGGGGTGGATGCGTCGGCAACTCCGCTCACTTTATCGGAGGCTCACGCAGAAAAATTCGCTGAGCGTCTCTCCGGCCTCCCATCGCAGCACGAGTTCTGGCCGGAGAGGAGAAAACTTCGCGCGCAGTTCTGATTTTTTCAGATTGCCGACGCGAAACCAGAGCACCGCCGGGGCCGGCTGCCGCAACCGCGACCAATCGGCAAAACCTTCATCCTTGGCCACGAGCACGCACCGTCTTTCAACGCGCACGCCCTGATGAGCGACGCTTTCAGTTCCCGATCACCGCGACGTGGCGCCCGGCACACTGCGCAGTCGCATTCGAGCGAGCGGCTTGACCGTCGAACAATTCCTCGCCCTCACCAAGAAGTGAGCTGTCGGAAAAAAGTCATAGTGTCCGTCGAAGTCAGCCTCAGAAATCCACCGCAAACGTGAGCTGCGTCACGCGGACGTCGATCGTCGCGAGACGGGAGATCGCGCCGGTCGTGAGCGCGGCGACAGGCACGGGGTCGTGCTCGTCGAGAGCGTTGCGGACATTGAGCTGGAGGCGATAGTTGAAGCCGCCGAACGCTTTCATCTTCCCGCGATACCCGGCGAGGAGATCGATGTAGGTCTCGGTTTTGCCTTTGTAGGCTTTGTCGAGATCGAGGAGCACGGTGCCGGTGGAATTTGTTTTCACGCCGTAGCCAATAGTCGGGGCGGAGCGCCAGCGGAGAGCGCCGCCGACGTTGAAGCCTTTCAGGCGGCCTTCGTTGAAGCGGTAGTTCGTGATCAGGTTTGCGCGCCCCCCGCGGGCGGTGGCGGTGGCACGGCCATCGGCGGCGGTCATGAAGGAGAGCGCCTGACCGATGAGCGCGCTGTTGTAGTATTGCTCGAGGGTCTGGCCGGTGGGCGCGGCGGCGCTGTAGGGCGCGGTCTTCCATGTGACGGGGTTGCCGGCGGTGTCGCGCTCGCCGTTCTTGGCGACGACGGCAGTCCACACGGGAAGGCGCGCGTCGCGCCACGCATACCACGGGCCGCCGATGTTGGACTCGACGGCCTCGGATTTCGCGCCGTTGAGGCGGACATTCCAACTGCGCGTCGGGGAAAAATTCAGCTCGGCCTCGTAGCCCTCGGAGGTGAAATCCGACATGATGAAATAATTCGGACGGCCCGCGACGCGGAAGCCGCGTTTGTTACCATCGGTGACGTTGATCGTCGGCGCGGCGGGATCGAGGGCGAGCACGCGTTGCTCAATATTGAAGAAGATGTCGCGGTAGATGTTGATCGCGTTCGAGGCGCGCTGGGGGCCGAGCGCGTTTTCGTATTTGTTGAGGCGCAGCGTGAGCTTGTCGCCGAACAGATCCAGGCGGATGCCGTAGTCTCGGCCGTCGCCGCCGGCGCCCGGGATGTCGTTGCCGAAGGGATCGTAGCGGCCGATGTTGAGGTCGAAGGTCGTGGATTTGTTGTAGAAGAGCGTGAGCCACTTCAGCGGTCGTGCGACGACTCCGATGTTCCGATTGATGCCGGATTGCGTGGGACCGTAGGCGGCGTAGCGCGCATCCCACAACACGGGAAAGAGGCCGGAGAAATCCTGCGTGGTGGAGGCGGCGTCGAGATTGGCGGATCGGGCGGTGTCTTTTCGATAGCCATACGTGAGCACAAGACGATCACGGCGCTCGCGGTCGGGGAGGAAGAATCCCTGCCACGCAAAAATCTGCGCGGAGGATTTGTTCAGGCTGCCACTCGCGACCTGGCCGGCGGCGAGGCGCTTGCCGTCGGCGGCGCGGAGCGGCGTGTCGTAGAGGTAGAGCGTGACGGGGCGGCCGTTGGCGTCGGGGATCGTGGCATCGCCGGTCATCGAGAAGGCTGAGGTGGTCGGCTCGTAGGGGTTGGTGAAGTAGTGGCGGAACGCGGGCACGCGCGTCGCGTCGTTGGCCCAGCCGGGAAACGTCTTGGCGCGCAGGGTGACACCGGGGAAGGCGGGATCGTCGAGGATCCGGCGCTCGAATTGCTGCTGCGCGAGGTCGTCGGACTTCGAGCCGGTGTAGAGGCCGGAGAGGCGGTGGCGGCCCAGCCATTTCATCCCGCCGCCGCGCGGCGCGAGTTTGCGCCCGAGATCGAACTCGTAGGAAAGCGTGGCGCGCCAATCGTCGCGCGCGTGGTTTTCGAGGGTGGTGGAGGCCGTGCCCTGATAGTAGAGCTGGCCGACGTTGGGGTTGGGCGTCGTGCCGCCGGGGATGTAGCGGTTGGCGTCCACATCAAGGCGAAAGTCGCTGCTGCCCGAGGTGCTGCCGCCGCTGAGCTTATGGTTGATCGCGTTCTCGCGGTTGAAGGCGAGCTCGAGGAAGAGCGTGGCGGCGAGTTTCTGCTCGAAGATGAGCGTCTTGGTCGTGCCGCCGAGCGCGCCGGTGCGGCCGGTGCCGACGATGTTCACGTCGAAGGGAAACAGTTTCGGATCGAGCACGGTGAAGCCGCCGCCGGCATCGAAGGTCTGATCGACGCCGGGCAGCGAGCCGGGGCTGCGCACGATCACGGACTGATTCCAACTGCGCGTCGGCACCGAGCCGCCCTGGATGACGACCGGGGCGTTACCGGCCTGCGAGAAGATGCGGTTCGTGCCGATACCGGTGAGGCTCGTGTTGTCGTAGATCGGTTTCGGCGTGGTGTAGCCGCTGCCCGCGACTTTGTCGGCGATGAGCCACGGGGTGAACTGATCGGTCGGCACGATGCGGCCGGCGCGATTCCAGTTGCGCGAGTCCTTTTCGTATTGGAGCGAGAGGGTGGTGGTCTTGAACGGCTTGAACGTGAGCGCGCCATAGAGCCGCTCGTCGCGGTCGAGATTGGGTTTCTTCTCGGTGTATTCGCGTTTCGACATGCCCATAAAACGCACGGCGAGTTTCTGCGGGAGGACCATGACGTTGGCGTCGAAGGTGCCGCGGCGGGAATTTACCGAGTCGTAGGTGAGCTCGAAGCCGTAGCGGTTGCGCATGAGGGCCCGCGCTGGCGTGGCGTCGAGGATGCCGGCCGGGCTGCCGAGGCCAAAGAGGATGGCGTTGGGGCCGCTCGCGACGGTGGCGCGCTCGATGTTGAAGTTGTCGGTGGGGTTCTGGACCTTGAAAAAATTCCGCGTGAGCGTGCCCGAGCCGATGCCGCGCACGCGCCCGCCCGTGCCGGGATCGGAGACTTGGCCGCCGGCGGTGGCGGGGATATAGTCCTGGGAGTTCTCGACGTTGGCCGTGTAGATGAGCGCCTGGTCGAGCGACGTGAGCCCGAGGTCCTGCATGAAATCCTTCGTGAGGGTTTCAATCTGGTTGGGCACGTCCTTGAAATCGGTGCGTAGGCGGGAGCCCGCGAGCGTCTCCGTGGCGATCCAGCCGGTCTCGGCGGACGAGGAAATGACGAAGGGCGAGAGCTCGATTGCGGGCTCGGCGGTCGGGGCAGTGCGAACGGCCGCGGGCGGCGGGAACGTTTGCGCGAGGGCAGTGGTCAGCGCGAGTAGAAGTGCAACCAGAACGCGGAAGGGAGTGAAAGCTTGAGGTTGGGTCATGTTCAAGGCGGAGTGACGGTCATTCAGTCCGCGTTCCGCTGTTAAAGCGCCCGGCCCGCGCGGGTGGCGGGAGAATCCGGTTGGGGTCCCGTCCAACAAAACGAACCGCTGGTTTTTCGCCACCATGATTTACGCCGGCCTTAGCGCCCCGAGGCCGACGAAATCGATGCGCGATACGGTGCCTCGGCCCAGCTCTTCAGGCCGATGAGCGGCAGTGCGAAGGCGGTGGCTTGTTCCTCGTTGGGCGTGTCGAGCGCGCGATAGACGTGCCAGATAAGTTTCTGACCGAGTGGATCATCAAGGTCGTCCGCGAACCGGCGGAGGCCGATGCGGAGACCGCCTTCGCGGCGGTTGTCGGCCCAGTTGTGAAACTGAAAACCCTCGATGGCGTCGAGGTGGCGGAGTTTTTGCCAGAGGTAGGCCATGGCGGCGGCCTGCTCTTGCAGTGCTCGCGGCGAGTAGTCGGGGGAGTTGGGGCCCTGCTCGGTGAGGTGGACGGAGCGGATTTTTTGGCCAAGGAAACGCTGCGCCGGCTCGCGCACCCATGCGTCGAGCACCTCGATGTTTTTGAACGTGATCTGCGGCGTGTCGAAGGCGAAGGTCGCCTTGCGATCGAGCCACGTCTTCGGTTCGCGGAGCGACTCGGGATAAGGATGGTGCGCGAGGCCCCAGTCGAAATCACCCTCGACGCGCGAGAACGCGAGGAGGTGCCCGAGCACTTCGCGTCCGGGCGTGAAGCGATGGCTCGCGGTCGTCGTCCTGTGGTGCGTGAGCGAGATGTAAGCGCGCGCGTGCGGGTCGTATTGCCGCGCGACGAGCTGCGCAAGCCGCATGGATTTGTGGTATTGATCCATGAAAAGCACGGGTGGTTTCTCGCCGCAGTTCGTCCACACCCAGCCGGCGTCCACCTCGTTGTGGACAATCCAGTGCTGGATGCGGCCGAAGGGCGCGCCGACGCGGCTGTAGCGCTCGGCGATAAAATCGAGGAGCGCCACATAGTGCGCGA
>JANXSC010000107.1 GCA_025352845.1 Opitutaceae bacterium | reverse complement strand
TGCCCGCGGCGATCAAGGCCGTCGAGGCGACGGATCGCGCCGTGGGTGAATTGCTCGTCGCGCTGGAGAGCGTCGGTGGCCGGGCCGTGATTTGCGCCGACCACGGCAACGCGGAGCAAATGTGGGACCCGACCGTCAACGGCCCGCACACCGCTCACACGCTGAACCTCGTGGAGGTATTTGCCGTAGGCGAGGGGCTCGTCGCCGGGAAAACCAAAATGCGCTCGGGTGGCCGGCTCGCCGACATCGCGCCCACCGTGCTCGCGCTCATGGGCCTGCCGAAGCCGGCGGAGATGACGGGCGAGAACTTGGCAATGGGGTAATGCTTCTTATCGACGACGCCATTTCCACGGGCCCGGCCGATTACTCGCAGGGCACTGGCGCCGCCATCGCGCTAACGTTCGCAACGGTGCGAAAGAGATACTTCACGCCGGCCGCGACCGATGATTCCGGCGCCAGATGATCACCACAGCGGTGATCAGCACAATGCCCGCCGTCGCGATCAGGGTCCAGAAGTGGGTTTTTGAAATCGCTTCGTGCAGTGCTCCGATGTCCTCGGAGAAGCGCGCCCACAGCCAGTGGCCGAGCCACACAAACGCCGGCACGCTCAGGAGCGCGGCCAGACCGTCGTAGGAGACGAAGCGCACGAATGGCACATGCATCGCGCCGGCCGTGCAGAAAAAGGGCGCGCGCACTCCGGGCAGAAAGCGCGCGATGAAGAGCCCCTTGGTCCCGTGCCGCGCAAACATCAGGCGCACGCGCTCCTGTTTCGCCGCGGGAAATATCCGCTTGATGCCGTTCATCGCGAGCAGCCTAGTGCCAAACTTCCTGCCGAGCAGAAAAATGATCGAGTCGCCCAGAATCACGCCGGCATACATGATCAGCGAGGCGACGAGCCAGGGAAATCCCACGCTCGTGGACCAGATGCCCGCCGTGATCAAAATGATATCCTCAGGGATCGGAATCCCAAGCCCGCACAGGAGCAGGATGAAAAACAAACCCCAAAGCGCGGCGGGCGAGCTTTGGATGTAGTGCAGCAGAGATTCCAGCATGGGTTGGGGCAGAAGCAGAAGCAGAAGCAGAACGGAGAAAGGAGGCTTCCCGGCGGTCCGGCAAGCCGCAATCGCGCGACGCGTAGGAACCACCGTCAGACTGGGATTTGGGTCATGAATTAGTGTTTGCGCCGACTGGGGGCGTCGGACTTTCTGATCCGTTTCTCCCGAAAGACACCACCATGAAGCGCACCCATCACTGTGCCCAGCTCACTCCGGCCGACCTCGGCGCGAACGTCTCGCTCCTCGGCTGGGTGGACACGATCCGCGACCAGGGCGGCATTATCTTCGTCGACTTGCGCGACCGCAAAGGCATCACGCAAATCCAGCTTGAGCCCCGCGATAACGCGAACCTCGCCGAGCAACTGAAGCACCTGAAGCCGGAGTCGGTCATCGGCATCTCCGGCAAGGTCGTGAAACGTCCCGCCGGCACGGAAAACAAGAACCTGCCCACGGGCGAGGTCGAGATCGTGGCCTCATCGCTGGAGATCCACAATATCTCCGAGACGCCGCCGTTCCCGCTCGACGATGCGGGAGGCGACAAGGTCAACGAAGACTTGCGCCTCACCTACCGCTACCTCGACCTGCGCCGGCCGAAGATGCGGAAGAATCTCCAGGTGCGCCACAAGGCCGCCAAGTCGATCCGCGACTATTTTGACTCCCAGGAGTTCATCGAGGTCGAGACGCCCGCGCTCTTTAAGAGCACGCCCGAGGGCGCGCGCGAGTATCTCGTGCCGTCGCGCATCCATGCCGGGCAGTTTTACGCTCTCTCGCAATCGCCGCAGCAGTTCAAGCAGATCCTCATGGTGGCGGGCGTCGAAAAATATTTCCAGATCGCGCGCTGCTTCCGCGACGAGGACTTGCGTGCGGATCGGCAGATGGAGTTCACGCAGGTGGACGTCGAGGCGTCTTTTGTCACCCGCGAGGATATCTACGCGCTGTTCGAGGGCATGCTGAAGAAGCTTTGGAAGGATGTGCTCGGGACGGAGATCGCGACGCCGTTCCCGCGCCTGGCGTTTCACGACGCGATGAATCGCTTCGGCGTGGACAAGCCCGACGTGCGCTTCGGCCTCGAACTCGTCGAACTTTCGACGACCTTTGCGAACTCGGCCTTCAAGGTCTTTCAATCCACCGTGGCCAGTGGCGGCGTCATCAAGGCGATCAATGCGAAGGGCCTCGCCGACCTCACGCAGGGCGAGCTCAAGAGCCTCGAGGAGATCGCGAAGTCGCTCGGCGCGAAGGGCCTCGCCTTCATCAAGGTCGAGGGCGGCGAATGGAAGTCGCCCATCGTGAAATTTTTCTCCGACGCGGAGAAGGCCGCGCTCACCGAGAAACTCGGCATCGCTGAGGGCGACATCGTGTTCTTCGCCGCGGCGCCGTGGGAAAAGGCCTGCGCAATTCTCGGCCGCTTGCGGCTCGAGGCGGCGCAGCTCCTCGTGAAACGCGGCAAGATGACGATTCGCCACGACGACTGGAAATTCCTCTGGGTGATCGATTTTCCGCTGATGAGCCACGATGAGGCGGAGAACCGCTACGTCGCCACGCACCATCCGTTCACCGCGCCGGTGCCGGAGGACACGGCGCTGCTCGACACGAATCCGAAGGCCGTGCGGGGCCAGCACTACGATGTCGTCTTGAACGGCATGGAACTCGGCGGTGGCTCGATCCGCATTCACCAGCCGGCACTGCAGAAGAAAGTTTTCGAAGACGTGCTGAAGATTCCCGCCGATGTGGTCGAGAGCCGCTTCGGCTACATGCTGAGGGCGTTCACGTATGGCGCGCCGCCGCACGGTGGCATCGCCTTCGGACTCGACCGCATGTGCGCACTCCTCTGCGGCACGACGAGTATTCGCGACGTGATCGCGTTTCCCAAGACGCAGAAGGGCCAGGATCTCATGGCGCAGAGCCCGACGCCCGTCACCGCGCGGCAGCTCAAGGATCTCCACATCGCGATCGTGCAGCCGGAGTGAGGCGAGTAGGG
>JANXSC010000093.1 GCA_025352845.1 Opitutaceae bacterium | reverse complement strand
CGATGAGCGCGAGTGCCTCGGCCGTCCGGGCGACGGCGGCGGCGTGCCGCGGATCGGCGGCGCCCCACGCGGCAAACGCCTCCGCGCGGCCCGGCGCGAAACCCTCGTCGCGTTCGCAGAGCCACGTGGCGGCGGCGGTGTCGATCGCGTCGTCGTTTTGGTCGTGGTCGCGGAAGATGTTCATGATGCGACGCGCTCCTCTCGCGCGGGAGCGGTAGCCGCGAGCAGCCCGCGCTGTTGGAAAAACCGCGTGCAGTCCTTCACGCCCTTGATCATGTGGACCTTCACGGTCTCGGGCGAAATGCCGAGGCGCGCGGCGATTTCCTTGTAGCTGACGCCGTCGAGGTGGCGGAGCATCATCACCTGCCGGCAACGCTCGGGCAGGGCGACGATGGCTTCGAGCAACGCCTCCAGCCGTTGTTCCCGGTCGAGCGATTCGACGATGCCCGGGGTTTCCTCGAGGATGGCGAGCGGCACGTCGGTTTCGTCGAGTGACTCGTGCGGCGCCGTGCGGCGGCGGCGGAAGAGATCGATCGCGGCGTTGCGCGCGGCGGTGAAGAGAAACGCGCGTTCGTAGGTGAGCCGGCCGGCCTCCTTGGCCCGAAGCATCCGCGCGTAGGTTTCCTGCACGAGATCGTCGTGGTCGGGGAGCGTCGGGAATCGCCGGTGCAGGTATGCGCGCAGCGCGGGCTCGTAGGGCAGCACGTGCTCGGAAAACCAGCGGGTCTGTTCGGTCGGGGGCATCGGGGAAAACGCGCGGCGGCGCGCGGGGTCGCGTATGGCATCGGCCCGCGGTTGCGCGGTGTCGAGTGCGTTCTGGGGAATGCGCGGCGCGAGAAAATTTTCCGAGAAAAGGCTAACCCAAAACGAAGGCGGCTGCGTCTTGCAGATTTCATCCCCGCTTGTCGACCGTGCGTCACGCAGCTGAAGTTTGCCATGGATTTCTAACGTGGACGAGGCGCCCCGCCTCGTTTTCTAAAAATAGAAATTCGCGCTGCGCGCTCCCGAACTGAGGCGGGACGTCACAGCCACGCTGCCGCGCGGCTGTGATCGCGGGCGGGCCCCGGTTACATCGCAGACCGCGCCCAGGGTTTGAATCAGATCGCGATTCCGCTTCTCACCTGCACCGCGCGTGGCTACGCCATTGCCACCATGCCCCACCGTCCCTCGCTCGTCCTCGTGCTCTCACTCGTCGCCGCGCCCCTCGCCTTCGCCGCCGATCCCGCGGCGATCTCTTTTTCCAAGCAGCAAATCGACACGTTCTTCACCGCCGAGGGCGGCACGATTGCGGATTTCAATGGTGATGGGAAAATGGACATCGTCGCCGGGCCGCGCATTTACGCCGGGCCGGATTTCAAGAAGGCCACCGTCTATCGCTCGCCGCACGCCTACGACAAGCTGTCCTACTCGAATAATTTTCTCACCTACACCGACGACTTCAACGGGGACGGACGCCCCGACATCCTCGTCATCGGCTGGCCGGGCAAGGAGGTGTTCTGGTTTGAAAATCCCGGCGCGGGCAAACCCGGCGACTGGCCGCAACACCTCGCGCATTTCAGCGTCGACACCGAGTCGCCCGGCTTTGCCGACATCGATGGCGATGGCCGCAAGGATATCATCGCCGGCAGCGGCGGCCGCCTCGGCTATATGACGCGCGACGCGAAAGACCCGAAGGCGCCGTGGACGTTTCACGCCGTCACACCGCCCGGAAAATACCAGCGCTACACGCACGGCATCGGCGTCGGCGACATCAACGGCGACGGCCGCCCCGATCTCCTCGAGGCCGCCGGTTGGTGGGAGCAGCCCGCGAGTCTCGCGGGCGATCCCGTGTGGAAATTTCACCCGCAGGCCTTCGGCAGCGGCGGCGCGCAGATGTATGTTTACGATGTGAACGGCGACGGCAAACCCGACGTGATCACGAGCCTCGTCGCGCACGGCTACGGCCTGAGTTGGTTCGAACAAGTGCGCGACGCCGCAGGCGCGATCACGTTCGTCGAACACGCGATCACGAGTGCTAATCCCGACGAGAAATTGGGCGGCGTGCAGTTTTCCCAGCTCCACGCGGTAATGCTCGCCGACATCGACGGCGACGGCCTGCTCGACATCGTGACCGGCAAACGCCACTGGGCCCACGGCGACAAGGGCGACCCCGATCCCAACGGCCCCGCGGTGCTCTACTGGTTCCGCCTCGCGCGCGGCCCGGGGGGCAGCGTCACCTACACGCCGCACCTGATCGACAGCGATTCGGGCGTCGGCTGCCAGTTTCCCGTCGGCGATCTCAACGGCGACGGCAAACCCGACCTCGCGATCGTGAACAAGAAGGGCGCGTTCGTCTTCATCCAGAAATAACCGGCCGCGCTTCCCGCCATGAAATTTTTCCGGACCACTCCCCTGCTCCTCGCTAGCGTGCTCGCGATGTTTCCTGCGGTCCGCGCGCTCGCGCAGACCGCGCCGCTCGCCGGTTCGCGACCCAACATCATCTTCATCCTCACCGACGATCAGGGCTACGGCGACATCTCCGCCCACGGCAACCCGATCCTGAAAACACCCAACATGGATCGGCTGCACGCCGAGGGCGCGCGCTTCACGGATTTCCACGTGAGCCCGACCTGCGCGCCGACGCGCAGCGCGCTGCTCACCGGCCGGCACGAATTCAAGAACGGCGTCACGCACACGATCCTCGAGCGCGAACGCCTTGCGCCCGATGCGACCACACTGGCGGATGCGCTGAAGAGCGCCGGCTACACCACGGGAATTTTCGGCAAGTGGCACCTCGGCGACGAGCCGGCGTATCGCCCCGAGCGCCGCGGCTTTGACGAAGTCTTCATCCACGGTGCCGGCGGCATCGGGCAAACCTATCCCGGTTCCTGCGGCGACGCGCCCAACAACACCTACTTCGACCCCGCGATCTATCACAACGGGAAGTTTGAAAAGACGAAGGGTTACTGCACCGACGTATTTTTCGCCCAAGCCATGCGCTGGATCGAAACGGCGAAGAAAAGCGGGAAGCCCTTCTACGCGCACATCTCGCCCAATGCCCCGCACGCCCCGCTGCAAGTGCGCCCCGAGGATGAGGCGCGCTACACTGGCAAGGTGCCCGACGCCAACACCGCGAAATTTTTCGGCATGGTCGCCAACATCGACGACAACATCGGCCTGCTCCTCGCCAAGCTCGACGCACTCGGGCTCACGCAGGACACGCTCGTCGTCTTCATGAACGATAACGGCGGCACCGGTGGCGTGCGCGTCTTCAACGCCGGCATGCGCGCGCAGAAAGGCACGCCATGGCTCGGCGGCACGCGCGCGGCGTCGTTTTGGCGCTGGCCCGGCCACATCGCGCCGGGCGACATCGGCGCGCTCGCCGCGCACATCGACTTTTTCCCCACGCTCGCGGAGATGGCCGGCGCGAAACTCACTGCAAAGGCCAAGACTCAAATCGAGGGCCGCAGCCTCGTGCCGCTGCTGGTCCGCCGCGACACCGCGTGGCCGGAGCGCACACTCTTCACACACATCGGCCGCTGGCCCAAGGACGCCGCGCCGGGCCCGTCGAAATTCACCAACTGCTCCGTGCGTGAGCCGCGCTGGCATCTCGTCTCGATCACCGCGCGCGGCGCGACGCCGACGTGGCAGCTCTTCGATGTGTCGACCGACTACGGCGAGAAGAACGACGTCGCCGCGCAGCACCCCGACGTCGTGCGCCGCATGACAGCCAACTACGACCAGTGGTGGGACTCCGTGCAGCCGCTGCTCGTGAATGAAACCGCGCCGCTGCCCAAAATGAATCCGTTCAAGGAACTCTACTGGCAGCAATTCGGCGGCGGCCCGTCCGAAGCCGATCTCAAGGCAATGGATCACGCGCGGAAGATGTAGCCCGCGCCCCGTAGCGCAGGAATATCGCGGGCGGTGCCGACTCTCAGGAAAGCATCCGAACGCATCCGCCCCGCAGATTTGATAGGTTGTTCACACGCGATTGCGCCATATGAAGATTACAACGCAACATCAGCGAGAGCGGGGCGGGTCGCGCCGCACCATTTTCCCCCTCATTCCCACATGACCCCGCACCACGAATGGTTGGAGGCCGACGGCCTCGGCGGCTTTGCCTCCGGGACGGCGAGCGGCCCGCGCACGCGCCGCTACCACGCGCTGCTCCTCACGAGTGAACTCGGCCCGACCGGACGCCGCGTGCTGGTGAACGGTCTCGACGCATTCGTGGACACACCCGCGGGCACCTTCGCGCTCAGCTCGCAAAATTATCAACCCGGCGTCACCACGCCCGACGGTGCGGAGTGCCTCAGTTCATTCGCGATGGAGCCGTGGCCGCGCTGGGAATTTGCGCTGCCGGACGGCACGCGCGTCGCGCAGGAGATTTTTGTGCCGAAAGGCCTGCGTGCCACCGTGGTCCGCTGGCGGTTGCTGACGGCGAAGCCCGGCGTGACCCTGCGCGCGCGGCCGTTTCTCTCGAACCGCGACTACCACGCACTGCACCACGAGAACGGCGCGTTTCGTTTCGACGCGGAGATTCTGGGTGAGCAGGCCACGTGGCGGCCCTACAACGGCGCGCCCGCGATTCATGCGCTGACCAACGCCCGCTACACGCACGAGCCGCACTGGTATCGGAACTTCCTCTATGCAGAGGAAAGCGCCCGCGGACTCGACGACACCGAGGACCTTGCGAACCCCGGCGTGTTTTTATGGAATCTCACGGCACAGGAAGCCGTGTTGGTTTTCGCCCACGACTCCGCGCTCGCGGAACTTCGAAACGGATCCCAGGGCATCGTCGTGACCGCCGCCACACACGCCCAGCGCGAGGAGAAACGCCGCGCGGCCTTTCAGTCGCCACTGCATCGCGCGGCCGACGCCTATCTGGTCGCGAAGGGTGCGGCTCAAACCATCGTCGCCGGCTACCCGTGGTTCACCGACTGGGGGCGCGACACGTTCATCGCCCTCCGCGGGCTCTGCCTCGCCACCGGGCGGCTCGCCGATGCGCGCGGTATTCTGGTGCCGTGGGCCGGCGCGATTTCGGAGGGCATGGTGCCGAATCGATTTCCCGATCACGGCGCGCAGCCGGAGTTCAATGCCGTCGATGCGTCGCTGTGGTTTGTCGTGGCGACGCACGAGTTTCTCGCGACGGCGGAGCGGACCAATTTTCTCATCGCATCCGCCGATCGCAAAAGTCTCCACGCTGCGATCGAGGCGATCGTCGAAGGCTACGCGCGCGGGACGCGGCACCGAATCAAAATGGACGCCGACGGGCTGCTCGCCGCCGGCGAGCCCGGCGTGCAGCTCACGTGGATGGACGCGAAGGTCGGCGACTGGGTCGTCACGCCGCGCATCGGCAAACCCGTCGAAGTGCAGGCCCTGTGGCTCAACGCGCTCCACATCGCGGCGTCGCTGGAGCCGGAAAAGTGGCAACCGACTTTGACGCGTGGCACGGCCTCGTTTCGCACACGCTTCTGGAACGAGGAACTCGGCTGCCTCTACGACGTGATCGATGTTGATCACGAGGCGGGCCGCGTCGACGCGAGCATCCGGCCGAATCAAATTTTCGCCGTGGGCGGCCTGCCCCTGGCGCTGCTCGACGGCGTGCGCGCCGCGCGCGTGGTGGCATGCGTCGAGCGCCATCTGCTCACGCCGCTCGGGCTGCGCACGCTTTCGCCCGACGACGCGGCCTACCGCCCGCGCTGCGAGGGCGGCGTCATCGCGCGCGATGAGGCTTATCATCAAGGCACGGTCTGGCCGTGGCTGATCGGGGCGTTTGTCGAGGCGTGGCTCAAAGTCCATGGCTCGACCGAGGCCACACGCGCTGAGGCGCGCGTGCATTTTCTCGCGCCACTGCACGATCACCTGCAAGTCACCGGCCTCGGCCACCTGTCCGAAATCGCCGACGGCACCGCACCGCACACCGCGCGCGGCTGCCCATGGCAGGCGTGGTCGCTCGGCGAATTTATCCGGCTGACGACGATTCTATCTGCACCGCAAAAAAACCCTCCGGCGCCACGCGCAAAAATTCGCGCGCGTGCCGGCAAACGTCCCTCCACGCTTACCTCTTCATGAGCAATCCCGCGCAGCCTTTTGCCACTGTCGAAGCCCAACGCCTCGCCGCCGCCGACGCCGGCCGCGAAGCATGGCGCCGCTGGGGCCCGTATCTTTCCGAGCGCCAGTGGGGCACGGTGCGTGAGGACTATTCGCCGCACGGCAACGCCTGGGAATATTTCCCGCACGACCACGCGCGCAGCCGCGCCTACCGCTGGGGCGAGGACGGTCTCGCCGGCGTGAGCGATGACCAGGCGCGACTCTGTCTCGCGGTCGCACTCTGGAACGGCCGCGATCCCATCCTCAAGGAGCGCCTCTTCGGCCTCACCAACAGCGAGGGCAACCACGGCGAGGACGTGAAAGAACTCCACTACTACGTCGACGCCACGCCGACGCACTCGTGGCTGAAACAAATCTACAAATATCCGCAGCGCGAGTTTCCCTACGCGCAACTCGTCGAGGAAAACCGCCGCGCCGGCAAGGAGCGCCCCGAGTTCGAGCTGCTCGACACGGGCATCTTCGACGACGACCGCTACCACGACGTCGTCATCGAATACGCCAAGGCCTCGCCCGACGATCTGCTGATGAAAATCACGGTGCACAACCGCGGGCCCGAAGCGGCGACGTTGCACGTCCTGCCGCAGCTCTGGTTCCGAAACACCTGGTCGTGGAAACCCGACTCCGCGCGCCCGTCGCTCGCCGCCGCCGGCGAGACGACGATCCGCGCGAGCCACGCCGAACTAGGCGAGATCCAACTCGACTGCGACGGCGCGCCCGAGTTGCTCTTCTGCGACAACGACACCAACGCCAGCCGCATCCAGGGTTTCTCCGACGCCGCGGGATTTTTTAAGGACGGGATCAACGACTGTGTCGTCCACGGTCGGCGCGAAACCGTGAACCCGGCGCGCACCGGCACCAAGGCGGCCGCGCACTACATCCTCAATGTGCCCGCGGGCGGCAGCGCCTTGGTGCGCGTGCGCCTGCGGCCCGCGGCCGCCGCCACGAACAATTCGAAAGCGACCGACGCGTTCGCCGACTTCGACGCCATCTTCGCCGCCCGTCTCGCCGAGGCCGACGCGTTCTATGCGCATCTCCAGCACGGTCTCGCCGACGCCGACGCGCGGCTCGTGCAGCGGCAGGCCCTCGCGGGGATGATTTGGTCGAAGCAGTTTTATTATTACGACGTGCCCGAGTGGATCGCCGGCGATCCGTCGCAGCCGCCGCCGCCACCGGAGCGCAAGCGCGGGCGCAACCGCGACTGGCTTCATCTCAACAACGCCGACATCATCTCGATGCCCGACAAGTGGGAATACCCGTGGTATGCCGCGTGGGACCTCGCGTTTCACTGCATCCCGCTCGCGATGATCGACGCGCACTTCGCCAAGCACCAGCTCGTGCTCCTCACGCGCGAGTGGTATATGCACCCGAACGGCCAGCTCCCCGCCTACGAGTGGGCGTTCGGCGACGTGAATCCGCCGGTGCACGCGTGGGCGACGTGGCGCGTTTTCCAGATGGACCGCAAGCAGCGCGGCGGCGTGGGCGACCTCGCTTTTCTCGAGCGCGTCTTCCACAAGCTGATGCTCAACTTCACCTGGTGGGTGAACCGCAAGGACGCGCAGGGCCGCAATATTTTCCAGGGCGGTTTCCTCGGTCTTGATAACATCGGCGTCTTCGATCGCAGCGCGCCGCTCCCGACCGGCGGCCACATCAACCAGGCCGACGGCACGAGCTGGATGGCGATGTATTCCCTCAACCTCATGCGCATCGCGATCGAGCTCGCGCGGCACAACCACGTCTATGAGGACATCGCGACGAAGTTCTTCGAGCACTTCCTCCACATCGCCGAGGCGATGAACAACATTGGCGACGAGGGCATCGGCCTCTGGAACGAGGAGGACGAATTTTACTACGACGTGCTCAACACCCCCGACGGCCAGTCGCGCGCCCTGCGCATCCGCTCGATGGTCGGGCTCATCCCACTCTTCGCCGTCGAGGTGCTCGATCCCGCGCTGCTCAACGAGCTGCCCGGATTCAAGCAGCGCCTCGAATGGATCCTCAGCCACCGACCCGACCTCGCGAAACTCGTCTCGCGCTGGAGCGATGCCGGCGCGGGCCAGCGCAATCTCCTCTCGCTCCTCCGCGGCCACCGCATGAAGTGCCTGCTCCGCCGGATGCTCGACGAGACGGAATTCCTCTCGCCCTATGGCGTGCGTGCCATCTCGCGCCGGCACCTCGACCAACCCTACGAATATCACTCGGACGACGTGCACGTCGGCGTGCGCTACGAACCCGCCGAATCCACCTCCGGCCTCTTCGGCGGCAACTCCAACTGGCGCGGTCCGATCTGGATGCCGGTGAATTTTCTCCTGATCGAATCGCTGCAAAAATTTCACCACTACTACGGCGACGATTTCAAGGTGGAGTGTCCCACCGGCTCCGGAAATTTTCTCACGATCGCCGACATCGCCGCCGAACTGTCGCGCCGGCTGACCAGACTCTTCCTCAAAGACGAAACCGGCGAACGGCCCGTGCTGAAATACCACGCCAAACTCTCCGGCGATCCGCACTTCAAGGACCTCGTGCTCTTCCACGAATATTTCCACGGCGACACCGGCCGCGGCGTCGGCGCGTCACACCAAACCGGCTGGACCGGCCTCGTCGCGAAACTGCTCCAACCCCGCCGCGAGGACCATTCGACCGCGCCGTTTTCCGTGCATGCCCCTGATCGACACAAAATTCCAACCCATTCAAAAAAGCCTGACCACACTGCTGAGCCTCAATCCCGGCCCGGATTGATCGCCAAATAATCGCGACAGGCGCATCTGAGAGGGCGTTGAAAAAGCCCTGCCAAAGCTAGAGCCTGTCATGCACTTGGAAAACATGATGATCGACCGGGCGGCGAGTTGCGCGCAGCAAGCTCGGGATGGATGCGAAAAAGCGAGCTGGCTATCCGAGTGACGTTAGCAACGAAGCGTGGGCGTTCTGCGCGCCGTATCTGGTGTTGATGGACGAGAGCGCGCCGCAACGCAGGCACGAGCTGCGGGCGGTGTTCAACGCCTTGCGGTGGTTCGTGCGCGCCGGGTGCCCCTGGCGGCTGCTGCCGAACGATCTGGCGCCGTGGTGGGCGGTGCAGCAGCAGCCGCGCTGGTGGATCCGGGCCGGCTGTTTCAAGACGATGGCGGCGGATTTGCGCGCGGTGCTGCGCATCGCGGCCGGGCGCGAGCACGTCGTGCCGACGGCGGTCGTGCTGGACAGCCGCACGCTGCAGTCGACGCCGGAAAGCGGCGGCCGCGCCGGCTACGACGGCTACAAGCGCCGCAACGGCACGAAGACGCATATTCCTAAATTTCGCAGTTGGAGTGGCTGATCAGGCGGGGATTTGAGGTTGAAGAGAAGGCGGGAAGGGCAGCTGGGGCGCAGTTGCAGCGATCCAGTGGGCGACGCGGGTATGACTTTCCCGGAGTTGCCGCCACCAAGCGCCTTGAGCGCGGAGGCAGACGGCGAGTGGCCGGCCGGTTTTGACCGGTTTGGCGGCGATCAAAAGGAACCGGCGGCACGCCCCGGCGGCTTCCAAATGTCGGCTCGGTTCCAGGAGCCGGGCGAAGAGATTCCAGAGGTGGCAAATGAGCACGAGCAGATGGGCGGCGAGGCTGCTGACCGCGCGCCGCTGCGCGCAAAAGCCGCTGCAGCCCCACTGGTTCTTGAGTTCGTCGCAAACGTTTGCGGCGTCAGCGAGTTCCCGATACAGCGCCGAGACCTGCCAGGCGCTGGCCTCGGTTTCCGGCAGGTCGGTGACGTAGGCCGCGAGCTCGTGTTTGCTCTGCGACCAGAAGGTGCCCTGCGCCAGCGCGGGCGTCTGGCCCTGGAGCTTGCGGGCGAAGACGACGCGGCGCTCCCGGCTCCAGGTGGGCAACTGCACCCGGGCCTCGGCGACTTGCCAGACCCCGGCCTCGGCCGGGCTGGGTCGGATTGTAGCCGACGCAGGCGTCTTCCTGGTGACCGTATTGGGTTTTCACGGTCGAATCCCAGTCGCGGATCAGCCGTGGCGGCAACGCGCCCCACAACACCCGCTGCGCCGGCGCGACCCACTCGGCTCCCGCCGCAGCGTATCGTCGCTCCCCACCCGTCTGATTCCGAACAACTTTGGCCCGGCTCGGATCCTCGCGCAGCCGTTGCACGGGCGCGAAGCGCGTGCCCGCGCACACCGCCGTCAGCGCGAAGCGGGGCAAAACATCCGCGATCGGCGCGGCGTTCGGACTGGTGCGGCTCACCGGACAGGTCGCGGCGCGGCGTTCGATGACGCCGGCCTTCCGCAAAAACGCCGCCCCTGGCACCAGCCCGCTGACGTGACCGCCTGAAACTGGGCCAGGGCTGGTGTTAGTCTGGGCAACCTGAAAGGACCCAAGACCAAGGAAAGGCATCCGTCATACGACCGAAGAGAAGATCCGCGTTTTGCGGAGCGCCGACGGCGGCCAGAACATCGTGGAGGTCTGCAAA
>JANXSC010000463.1 GCA_025352845.1 Opitutaceae bacterium | reverse complement strand
AGGTCGTTGGTGCCGATGAGGAGGACGATGCCGCGGGGATTGAGGGAGAGCACGTCTTCCTGCAGGCGGATGAGCACGCCGCGCGTGGTGTCGCCGCTGATGCCGCGGTTGGCGGTCTTTATGCCGGGGAAAAGTTGCGTGAGGTTCGCGCCCCAGCCCTGCGTGATTGAGTCGCCGAGGAAGACGATCGCGCCCTGATCCTGTTTGGTGCGGCCAGCCCAGCTGGAACGGCGCTCGGTCCAAGTGCGCTGAAACCACTCGACCCGCCGAATCGGTCCGGCGCCCGGCAAGCCGTCGTCGGTGGCGGGGATCAGGAAGCGCACGGCGGGAATGGTCGGAGCCGGCGCGGCGGTTTGGGCGCGGGAGGCGCCGGCGACCAGCGCGGTGAGCACGGCGAGGAGAAGCGGGGTGGGGATTTTCATGGAGTGGGGGCGAGAGTTTTTTCGATCCGGCGATCCGGGATGAGCCAGATGATCGCGACGAGGATGTTGAGCGCGAGGCTCAGCCACGCCTGCCAAAACGCGACGGCCACGCTGAGGGTGTAGAGGGTGAGGGAGATCTTGCCCTTGTAGTCCGAGCCGATGGCGCGGGCGAGGTGCGAATCGGCTCCGTGCCCGGTGAGCAACACGCGCACCAGAATGGTGTAGGCCACCGCCGCCATGATGAGGATACCGCTGTAAACCGCGACGGGCCACGGCGCGAAGTGATTCTCGCCCATCCAGCCCGTTGTGACAGGGACGAGCGAGAGCCAGAACAGCAGGTGGAGGTTCGCCCAGAGCACCGCGCCGTTTACGTGCTTCACGGCCTGCAGCAGGTGGTGGTGGTTGTTCCAGTAGATGCCGACGTTCACGAAGCTCAGCACGTAGCTGAGAAACACCGGCGCGAGTTTCGTGAGCGCCGCGAGGTCGGTGCCGTGCGGCACCTTCAACTCCAGCACCATGATCGTGATGATGATGGCGATGACGCCATCGCTGAACGCTTCGAGCCGGCCTTTGTGCATGGGTTGAGGGGAGCAGCCGATCCGAAACGATCAAAGTTTTTCCGATGCCGGGCGGCTGAGTTCGGCGAGGCGCTGCGCCAAGGTCAGCTGCCACGTGCGGCGGGTGTGCTCGTCGAAGACTTCTAGATGCGAGGCGGCGACGAGGTGGACTCCGGCGCGCGGACCGAGCACGTCCTTCCACGCCGCATAGCGCTCGCCGTGATCAGGAAACAGCGCGAGCACGGGACCGTCGTAAGGCCTCGCGGTGTAACCCTGCGCCATCCGTCGCGCGCTATACCAGAAGGCTGGCCAACGGTTCTTCGGCAGGATCAATTCGGAAATGGGATTGGGTTTCCGGCCGTGGAGGTGGACGAGCTTGTAGATCAGCCATTGCTTGAGCGGGCTGTTGCGCGCGTGCCAGCACACGCGTTGCCAGACGTAGGCGGCGCTCTGCCGGGGGTGGCCGAGCAGGTTGCGGAGATGGCGGCGGAACCGGCCGGCCCACGTCTCGTCGAGCGGTGTGCCCCGTCCCTCCATCGCGGTGCCGCCGGGCGCGCTCGTGGTGCGATACGGCTGCATCGGATCGAGGAGGAAAAGGAGTTCGACCGTCTGGCCCGCCCGCCGGAGCTGCTGCGCCATTTCGAAGGCGACGATGCCGCCGAACGAGTAGCCGGCGAGGCGATAGGGCCCCGCGGGCTGGATCGCCCGCAGGCCGGCCACATGGGCGCGCGCCAGCTCTGCGAGCGAGTCGGCCTCGACGAAGCCCGCGCCCTGCGCCCAGTGCGAGATGCAGTAGAGCGAGCACGGCAACGTCCACGCACCGCCGCCGGCCATTTTTAGATCCACGTTGCTGAAAAATAACGGTCGGCTGCCGGTGATTTCCACGAGCGGAAAAATAAAATGCCGCTCGCTTTCGACCCCGGATTCGGCGCGCGTCCGGTCGATGCGTGCGGCAAGCCGCGCGAGCGTGGGGGCCTCGAATGCCGCCTGCACGGGCAGCGCCACGACAAACCGTGCCTCAACCTCCGTGATCATCCGCACCGCCGCGAGCGAGTCGCCGCCAATCGAGAAAAAATGATCGTCGGGACCGACGGTGGGGAGGTTGAGGATGCTCCGCCAGACGGCCGCGAGCTTGGCCTCGGTGTCGCTCAGCGGGCGCGGCGCGGCTGCGACGGTCCGGTGGGCGGCCGGCGCGGCACCCCTGCGAATCGCGCCGCGGTCGATCTTGCCGCTGGGCGTGCGCGGCAGGGCGTCGAGAAATACCCAACGCGAGGGAATCATCGGCGGCGAAAGGCGCGGCGCGAGCCATGCGTGCAATTTTAACGGCGTGAGCGAATGGCCGGCGCGCGCGACAACGGCCGCGACGATCGAGCGCGAGTCGGGCGCGTTGGCGAACCACGTGGCGGCGGCCTGCGCCACCTCCGGGCACGTCACAATCGCCGCCTCGACCTCGCGTGGCTCGATGCGCACGCCGCGGATTTTCATCTGGTCGTCGTTGCGCCCGTAATAAACGAGATCGCTGTTCGCACTTTGCGCCACGAGATCGCCGGTGCGGTAGAGGCGCTCGCCGGTGGTGGCGTGCCGGACGAAGCGCGCGCGTGTCAGGGTCGTATCGTCGCGGTAGCCGCGCGCGAGGCCCGCGCCGCCGATGCAGAGTTCGCCCTCGGAGCCGGCGGCGACGGGTCGGCCCTGCTCGTCGAGGATGTGGACGGTGGTGCGCGCGATCGGTCGCCCGATTGAGGCGGAAATTGGCGAATCGGCGGAAGAGTCCGTCGTGAGGCGGTGGGCCGTGGACCATACCGTCGTTTCGGTGGGACCGTAGAGATTCCAAGCGTGTTCGCCCTGCGTGAGAAGGCGTCGGGCCAAAGCGGGTGGCACGGGTTCGGCGGTCGTGATGACGATGCGCACGCGCGGAAAATCCGGCGCCTCCGCCAGTAGGACCGACCACACGGAAGGGCCGCATTGCACGACGGTGACGCCGTGGCGGCGCACGTCGTCGGCAAGCGCGCGCGGATTCAGCCACACGCGGCGGTCGCGCAGCAGCACGCTGCCGCCACTGATCAGCGGCACAAAAAGTTCGGCGACAGAAATATCGAAGCCGATGGTGGAGGCTGCGAGGTAGCGGTCGTCCGCGCCGAACCCGAGCAGATCGCGCGCGGCGCACACGAGGTTCACGGCGGCGCGGTGCTCGATTTCGACGCCCTTTGGCTCGCCGGTGCTGCCGGAGGTGAAGAGTATGTAGGCGAGCCGCGTGCCGCCGGGTGTCGCGGCCGGCAGCGGCTCGGCGGAAACTAGGTCGGCGACGACGGCGAAGTCCAGATCGACCTCTGCATCCGGCAACGCCACCGCGCCCAGATCGCGATCGGTGAGCACGAGGGTCGCGCCCGATTTTTGGCGGATGCGCCGGTTGCGCTCCGCCGGATCGTCGGGATCCAGCGGCACGTAGGCGCCGCCGGCGTGTAGGATCGCGAGGAGCGCGGCGATCATGTCGGGCGAACGCCGCATCAACACACCGACGGGCTCCTCGGCGGCGAGGCCGCGCGTGCGCAGGAATTTTCCGATTGCGGCCACCCGGTCGGCCAAAGCGCCATAGCTCGTCTCGCCGTCGGCCGCGACGATGGCGGTGGCGTCGGGGGTGGCGCGCACTTGGTCGAGGAAGAGTTGCGCGAGATTCTCCGCGAGCGGGTCAATCATCGCGGGTGGAGTTTCACGGCGAATTGGCTGGCCGGCTCCCAATGGTAAATGCCGCGCACCGGCAGGCCGTCGGCAATCGGCGCGGGGATGTAGCCGCGCGCGAGGGCGCGGAGGAAAATCATGCTCGATCGGATGGCGAGATCGCCGAACGGACACTGGTGGTGATCGAGGCCGAACGGCGCGAACTGATCGGCACTGGGGTCCTGGGCGGCGAGAAAGCGCTGCGGCTCAAATCGGAACGGCTCGGGAAACGCGTCGGGCGACTTGTGCGCCTCCCAAAGGCACACGCGCACCGTCGCGTATTTCGGGATGAGGTGGCCATCGAAAACGATGTCGCGCTGCGCGATGCGGATGAGGCGCTCGCTTTGATCCATGCGGAGCGTTTCGAGCACGAAGGCCTCGGCCAGCGAACGCGTTCCTGCCGGCGGCGCCGTGGGATCCTCGTGCGCGATCGCGGTGAGCAGATCCGGAAACTCGGCGGCGTATTTCGTGAGCCAGCGGAAGAGCGAGTAGGTGTCGTAGCGGCCCATCTCCACCATGTAGATCAGGTTGCCGAGCAGCGTGGCGTCGAGCGCGCCCTCGCGCACGAGCTGGCCGAGGATGCTGTCTTCGGAGCCGGGTGGTCGCGTTTCGGGCGGGCTGGTGAACTGCTCGAGGAGGTAGTCGCGGATTTCGGCGAAGGCCTCCTTTTGTTTCTCGCCGATGTTCCAGACGAGGCCGTAGGGACCGAGCCGGTGGTAGCCCTGCATGACGCGCTCGAACTGCGGCGAACCGAACTGCGCGCCGAAAAAAACTTGGATCAACATGCCGCTGGCGATGGCGTTGAGCGTGCGGATGTAGTCGGCGGCCGAGTTATCGTCGGCGCGCGGCGTGGCGGCGTAGGCGGCGAGCGCGCTGGCGGCGATGGCGTCGAGTGGGCGGAGATGAGTCGTGAGATCGTCGGCGCGGATGGCGCGGCTCAGGATCTTGCGGTAGCGGCGATGGTCCTCGCCGACCATCTGGCGAAGGAAGCCCTTTGGGAAGAGCGGCTCGAGCCTCAGCGTGAACGGCCGGAGCGCCGCTCCGTGCTCGCGGAGCAGGCGGCGGCCGCGCTCAAGCCCGAGGATGCAGACCCAAAATTCATCCCACGCGATGGCCTTGAAGACGGGGCCGAGCTCGGCGGCGCGCTGGATGAGAAACGTGCGGTCGGATTTTTCGAGTTCGTCCAGCCGCACGAGATTGCCCGGCGGAAGTTTGTGGCGCGAAATGACTGCCCGGACGCGGGCGTAGGCGACCGAGCGGCGGGGGAATTTCGCGCGTAGTTTTTTCAGCATACGAGCGGCGACATGAACCTCAGCGGGAAAGAAATCCCTTGGGCGTATCCTGCGTCGGCAGATCGAAGGGTAGGGTGCGCGGTATGACGGTGACGTTCGTCGTGACCTTGAGCGGCGCGGGGCCGCCGAGATCGAAGGTCAACTCCATCACGTAGGCGGTCCAGCCCTGCTCGGGTTTTGCGACCGTCGCGGTGAA
>JANXSC010000022.1 GCA_025352845.1 Opitutaceae bacterium | reverse complement strand
CAACCTCGTCGATGCCTCGCGCATGGCCGGCATGGCCGAGGTCGCCACCGGCGTGCTCCACAACGTCGGCAACGTGCTGACCAGCCTCAACGTTTCCGCCCATGTCATCGCCACCAGCGTCCAGCAGTCGAAGGCGGGCGTGCTCGAAAAAATTTCCGCCCTGCTGCGCGAGCACGCCGGCGATCTGCGGGCGTTCCTCAACGACGACCCCAGGGGCCGCCGTGTGCCCGAGCTGCTCCAGTCCATCGCCCGGCATTCGCTCGACGAACGCGATCACCTGTTGCGCGAGATCGCCTGGCTCCAGGAGAACGTCGATCACATCAAGGAAATCGTCACGACGCAGCAGACCTACGCCACCATGTCCGGCGTATTGGAGCCGCTCGACCCCGTCGTGCTGATGGACGACGCCATGCGCATGAACGCCGGCGCGCTCACCCGGCACAGCGTCGAGTGCGTGCGCAAATTTGCGCCCTGTCCCCTTCTTCTGGCCGAAAAGGGCAAGACCCTCCAGATCCTCGTCAACCTGATCCGCAACGCGAAATACGCCGCGGACAAGGGCCGGGCCTCAGGCCGGATGATCACGCTGCACATCGCGCCCGCCGGCTCGGACCGCGTGCGACTCATCGTCGAGGACAACGGCATCGGCATCCCACTGGAAAACTTGGAAAAAATCTTCACCCACGGCTTCACGACCCGGGCCGATGGCCACGGCTTCGGCCTGCACTCGTCCGCCAGCGTCGCGAGGGAAATGAACGGCACTCTCATCGCCCATAGCGAAGGCCCGGGCCACGGGGCGCGATTCACGCTGGAATTGCCTGCCGCTCCTGCGCCGGGGCAGGCATAGGCCGGTTCAGCGTTTCCGCAGGAGCCCCGCCAGCCGGGTAAACGTCTCCTCGCCGAAACCCATCGCCCGCTTGATCTGCACATCGCGCTCGATCGGGTTGGCGATTTTCGCGGTGCGGCGCCATTCGCCCCACGGCATGATCCCGAAGGCCCAGGCGAGCACCGCCGTCACCGGCACGGGCACGTCGCTGCCGTGGAGGATGCGCGCGCGCAGCTCGGGATCCTGCGCCATGCGGCGAATCGCGGCGGGGCGCGCGCGAAAATTGCACGCGGCCAGCGCGCTGTTGTCGCCGTAGAACCGCGGAAATTTTTTCGTCATCTCCACGAACACGTCGAAGTAATCGGGATCGAGCACCATGAGGCCGGTGCCGCAGTGCGCCGCGATGCAGGTGACGCCAATCTCCAGCGCGCGCGTGAGCACCCGCGGGCTCGCGAGTTTCGGATCGAGCACCGGCAGCGTCCGTTCGCTGCCCGTGTGCGCGAGCAAGATCAGTCCGCTCCCGGCCATCCGCTCGAGGAATCGCGTGTAGCGCGGATTGTTCCAGTCGAGGTTTTGGCAATTGGGCAGGCACTTCAGCATCACCGCGTCGGCGGCGAGGCAGCGCTCCAGCTCCTCCAGCGCATCGCGCCGCGCCGGATGAATCGAGACCGCCGGCAGCAACTCGCGGTGCTCGCGCGCCAGCCGCAGCACGTGATCGTTGGGCACGAAAACGATCCCGTGTCGGCGATCATCTCGCCGTTGTCGCGATAGGGTTCGTCCTGCGCGAGGATCACCGCCGCATCGAGCGACGACTCGCGCACGAACTTCACCATCTGCTCCGCGTAAATCCGATCGAGATCGCCGGCGAGCGCCGAGCGGGGCAGGCCCACCGCACCGAGCATCAGCGGCACGCCATACCGCGTCAGGCCGCGCGGCCGATACCAGCAACCCGTGCCGCCCGTGCCGTTGCCGACCACATGGACATGGCAGTCGATTTTCATCGTGCTGCCGTCGCGCTCACTTCGCCGCCTCCAACGCCAGCTCGCGACAGCGTTTCAAGTCGGTCTTGCCCGTGCCCAGCATCGGAATCTGCTCCACGCGACGGATGATTTTGGGCACCCAGAGATTCGGCACGCCCACGCCGCCTAATTTTTCCCGAAGCACCTCGACGGTGATTTCGTGGATGGTCAGCAGCACGAGCGATTCTCCTTTCGCCGCATCCGGCACACCGGTCACGAACACTGCCGGACTCTCCTGCGGCAGCCAGCCAAACACCTCGATGATCTTCTGCTCAAGCGTGCCGTGCGGGACCATCTCGCCGCCGATTTTGGAGAAACGGGAAAGCCGGCCCTCGATGAACAGGTAGCCATCGGCATCAAAACGCCCGAGATCGCCGGTGATGAACCAGCCGTCGCGAAACGCCGCGCGCGTTTTCTCCGGATCGCCGAGGTAGCCGCCGAAGACATTCGCCCCGCGGAAAAGCACGAGCCCCTTCTCCGTCAACGGCAGCTCCGCGCCGGAATCCGGATCGACGATGCGCACGGTCATGCCGGGCATCATGCGGCCCACCGCGCCGGCGCGGCGGCCGGTCTGCGGCTCGTTGGTCGAGACGACCACCGGTGGATGCGGCTGGCTGATGTTCGCCGCCGGCGTCGTCTCGGTGAGCCCATAGCCCTCAAGAATCTCAAGGTGAAACAGCTCGAGAAATCCTTTCGCAAGATCGGCGGGGAGTTTCTCCGCACCGGTCACCACGATGTCGAGCGAGCGCAGTTCGCGCGGATGTGCCTTCTTGAGGATCGGCCGGAGGAACGTCGGCGCCCCCACCACCGTCGTCACCTCCTCGTCGCGAATCGCATCGATCATTTTGCGCGTTTCGAGCGGGCTCGGCACCGTGACGACTTTTGAACCGCGCAGCAGCGGATACCAAAGGGTGACGGTGAAACCAAAACTGTGAAACACCGGCAGGCAGCCGAGCAGCGTGCACGTCGACGGCAGAATCGAGAGCGACGCGATCTGCGCGCAATTCGCTAGGATGTTGCGGTGGGAGAGCACGACGCCCTTGGGCTCACCCGAGCTACCGCTGGTAAACAACAATCCCGCCTCTTCCCGGTCCCCGATCTTCGGCAAACCGAGCAGGGCCGCGCACCACTGGTTCGGCACCAGCCAAGCCGCCACCAGCCACGGCAGCATCGCGCGTTTCCCCCCGGCCGCATCCATCTCCGCTTTCAAATCGAGCGTGCGCACCGGCCACGGGAAATTCGGCAGCTTCGCGCGCAGCGCATCGGCCGAGATCACCGTGTCGATCCCGGCGATGCGCAGGCTCGTCTCCAGCGCGGCGCGGCCCGCGGTGAAGTTGAGGTTCACCGGGATTTTCCCCGCGCACAGCACGCCGAGATTCGCGATGAAGGCCCCCGCGCCCGGCGGCAGCACGATGCCCACGCGGTGCGTCGCCACGGTCGCGCGCAACCGGCGCGCGAGCACGGCCGTCGCGGCATAGAGCTGGCCGCAGGTGAGTTCGCGCCGGGCCGCCGTGCGATCCACCACCATCACCCGGCCGGGGTGCTTGGTCAGCGCGCGCACGCACTCGCGCCCCAAATGACCCCTCAGGACCGGCCGCTCGTTAAACGCCCGCTCGCCGAGATCGAGCAGCGTGCGCCGCGCCCACCCGACCGAGATCTCACCCGCCGGGGTCGGCTCGCCAAACGCGATGAACACATCCGTCGGCAGCAGTCGCGGCGATTTCCAGAGGTATTTGTTGCCCGCAAAGGAAAAATTCGAGCCCCACAGCCCGTCGATCGCCGCCGCGATCACCGGGGCGTTCGCCTGCCGCGCGATGACCTCGAAGCCGCGCTGAATCTCCATGAGCTGCCCCGTGCGCGAGATGTGCCCCTCTGGACAGAGGCACACCACCTCGCCGCGCTTCAACGCCTCGACCGCTCCGCGCATGCCCTCCCGCGGCGTCTCCGAAGAGATGGCGATGCTGCCGCTCACCTCAAAGCACCAGTTGAAAAATGCGTTTCGTTTCAGCCCCTTGTGCCCGAGAAATCGAATCGGCCGCGGACACGCCAGCTGCAGCACCACCACATCCACATACGAAATGTGATTCGAGATCAGCAGCAGCCCGCCCTCGCGCGGAAAATTCTCCCGCCCAGTCGTGCGCACGCGATAGAGCATCCGCGCGACCCCACTGGCAAAAATTTCGAGGGGAAACGGCAGCAACGAGCGCCGGCGAAAAAAGGGGGGTGCCATGGGGTGAAAAATTTATGCCGGCAAAGACCGCGTCGGTTCAAAGCATTTCCGCCGAATCATCTCTGGGTAGCAAAGACGCTGCCCATTCGCCGCCATTTCAACTCGTGTTTGGATGGGCGGAAGCCCGCAGATCGGTCGCCACGGCGGCGAAGCCGGGAAAATCGAACTCCAACCGCCGCACATCGTGTCGCAGCCGCTCCACCTCGCGGAGCGCGCAGTCGATCTCGTGGGCCAGCGAAGGCCGGTCCGTGCCATAGACCCGCCACTTCAACTCTGCGCGCGAATACGGCTGCCGCCCCGTCCCCTGCCCCGCAATCCACGCCGCCTCGCTCACCGTCGCATCCCGACCGCACAGATACCACGCCTCGATCGCCGGCACCGCCACGCCGACGGCGCGGATCACCCGCTCGCGCCCGTGCGCCGGCGGCAGGCGCTTGGTCGTCTGCCGGTAAACCGCGCGCAGCTGGCACATCCGGCAGCGCGGATGAAAATACTGCGGCGCGTCATGCGCCGCCGTGTGCACGACCGAGTCATCGGAATCCACCACGGTCACGAGCACATCGGTATCGGTGTTGAAATGCAGGTGCCGCAGCACGGCGGGCATGACCTGCGCGACGTTCGGCCAGCCGCGCGCGCGATACCCGGGGCCGACAAATTTCGGCGACTGCCGGAGCACCGCCGCCACGAGCCCGCGCAGGGCCGTCTCGTCGGCCAGCGATTCGCTCAACAGCGCGACCTTCATCGCTCTTCCGGCACACCGCCGAGGATGCCGCTGAACCACATGTCGCCGAGCGACCCCTCGCTCAACAACTCCTTCAAGTCACCGCGATCCGACAGCCGCTCAAACACGGCGGCGCGCCCTTTCTTCTGCGAGATGACGATTTCCTCCGGATGCTCGCGAAACAGATCGATGAAATACGGCGAATGCGTGGTGGTCACGATCTGCACGGCGCGCCGCTTCGAGCCCGACGCCTCGGGGTAGCTCAGCCGGTAAAGCGCATCGCGAATCTCGCGCAGCATCCGCGGGTGAATCCCGCGATCCGGCTCCTCGATGCACAGCACGCGCGGCGGGTCCGGGTCGAAGGCCAGCGCCAGCACCCCGAGCAGACAGAGGATGCCCTGCGACAATCCCTCCGCCGGCACCAAGCCGTCTTCCGTCAGTCGCAGCGCCAGGCCCACGTGCTCATCGCCCGTTTCGGTCAGCTCAAGCGCACGAAACTCCGGCATTATCCTCAGCAGATCGGTCGTGAGTGCGGCAAACGCCGCGGGCGCATTTGTCCGCAGTTGAAAGAGCACGGCCGCAAGATTGCCGCCGTCGCCGTGCAGCGTGGCGCCGTCAGCGCGCATCGAAGCGCCAGCCATCGTGCGATGGTCCAGCACGTAGCTGCGGATGGTGCCAATGTCGGCGCAGAGCGCCGGCCAGCCCGGCGCGGCGGCCGGTTCGATCCGCAGCGTGTCGCACTGCACGTCCGACACGCAGCCCATCCGTGCGACGATCCCCTCGTGCGGCGCGGCGAACCGAAACTCTATCTCCGGGCCACCCGCCTGCTGTGCGCCGGACGCCTCATCGCTGAGCGGCAGTTTGGAGAGCGTGCGCAGCCGTTGCATCGCCTCCATGAGGCTCGTCTTCCCGCTCCCGTTGGGCCCGATCACGAGGTTGAACGGCGTGAGCGCCACGTGCGTGTTGCGCAGCGCCTTGAAATTCCGAAACGCAATCGACTCGATCACGGTGCCACGCTGCGTGCCGTCATGCGGGTTGTCCACGCTCGTTTCCGCTTTCACGCAGCACCACGATGTCGTCCGCGTGCACCGCGCACCACACGCGGTCGCCGGCATGGATCGCCTCCCGCAGCGCGCTCTCGTTGGCCACCATTGCGATCAGCCGCGCTCCGCTCGCCGTCACCAATCCAAACCGATCGGTGGCCCCCTTGAAAATTTCTTCGTCCACCCGCACCTCAAACCCACTTCCTCCCAGGGGCCGCGTTTTGCCGAGATGAATCTTCTCCGGCCGGATCGAAACGCGGGCTCTCGTCACTCCAGCGGGCCACGCCTCGGCTGCGACACGCAGCTCGATCCCGGCGACACGAAGCCGTGCGAAACCCGGCTCATTCCCCACCCACTCCGCCTCCATCACGTTGGCCTGGCCGATAAACTCCGCCGCAAACGCCGTTGCCGGCTTGTGGTATATCTCCTGTGTCGTTCCGATCTGCTCGATGCGCCCGCGGTTCACCAACGCGATGCGATCGCTGATCGTCAGCGCCTCCTCCTGATCGTGAGTGACAAAGACGAAGGTCGTGCCGACCTGCCGTTGGAGCCGTTTCAACTCCAGTTGCATGGTTTGCCGCAGGCGCGCGTCGAGCGCGGAGAGCGGCTCATCCAGCAGCAGCACCGCCGGGCGCGGTGCCAGAGCGCGCGCCAGCGCGACACGCTGCCGCTGCCCGCCCGAGAGTTGATGCGGCTTGCGCTCCTCGCAGCCTTCGAGCGCCACGAGCGCGACCATCTCACCGACGCGGGCGGCAATTTCTTTCGCTGCTCGGCGCTGCATCCGCAGGCCGAAGGCGATATTCTCGCGCACATTCAGGTGCGGGAAGAGCGCGTAGCTCTGGAAAACTTGGTTCACGTCGCGCCGGTGCGGTGGCAGCGCCGTGACATCCGCGCCACCGAGCAGGACGGCGCCCGCATCCGGGATTTCAAAACCGGCGATCATCCGCAGCAGCGTCGTCTTCCCGCAGCCCGACGGCCCGAGCAGTGTGAGAAATTCTCCCGCGCGCACCGCGAGGCTCACGCCCTCGACTGCCGCGACCGCGCCGAAGCGCTTGGACACGTGGCGCAATTCCACCGCGGGCGATGGCGCACTCATGCGGGTTCCCGTTCCGCCGCCCGGCGTTGCAGCAGCCAATAGACCGCGACGAACAGCAGCATAAAAACCACCGCGAGCGCCGCGCCAAACGGCTTGTCGCGCGCCTGCCCCACAAACTGATCCTGAATCACATTGCCGATCATCGGCACGCGCGCGCCGCCCATCAGGTCCGTAATCGCAAACATCCCGATGGCGGGCACGAACACCATCAGCACGCCCGCGTAGAATCCCGGCAGCGTGAGCGGCACCACGATCTGCGCAAACGTCCGCCACGGTCCGCAGCCCAGATCGTGCGCCGCCTCGATCAACGCCGGATCGAGTTTCTCCGCGCTGCCGTAGATCGGCAGAATCATGAACGGCAGGTAGGCGTAAACCAGGCCGACGATCACCGCCGTCGGCGTGTAGAGCAGCTCCAGCGGCGTCGCGATGGCGTGCAGCCAAAGGAGGAGGCCGTTGAGCAGGCCCTCAGATTTCAAAATCGTGATCCAGGCGTAGGTGCGGATGAGGAAGCTCGTCCAAAACGGAATCATCACGAGTAGCAGCAGCCGGTGCCGCCAGTTTTCCGACGCGCGCGCGAGGCACCACGCCACCGGATAACCGAGCACGGCGCAAATCGCCGTCGTGATCGCCGCGTAGCCGACGGAGCGGGCGAACACCGCGACGTAGGTCGCGTCGGCGATGCGGCCGTAGTTCTCCAGTGAGAATCCGAACCCCACCCGCCCGAGTTCGTCGCGCTCCGCGAAACTGTAGGCGACAAGAATCGCCGCGGGTGCGACGACAAATGCCAGCAACCACACCAGCAGCGGCGTGAGCAGCAGCCACGCCGCCCAGCCCGGTCGCCGCTGCGCACTGGTATCCGCGGCTCTCACTTCGCGCTCTTCAAATCGGTCACAAGCTTGTCCACGCCGGCTGCGGCTTTGCCGATATCGCGAAACGTGTTGAATTTTTCCAGCTGCGGGTAGCTCGCCGGATTCGCGCGCTGCTCCGGCGAGAGCAGCTTGCGCGCAGCGGCGTTCGGATTCGTGTAGGGAAACTCATCCGAGATCAGTTTGCTCACGTCGGCGCGCAGAACGTAGTCGAGGAACCGGTGGGCTGCGGCCACATTCTTCGCCGTCGTCGGAATCGCCAGCAGGTCCACATACGGGTGTGCGCCCTCGGCCGGCAGCACGTAGGAAAATTTTTTGTTCTCCTGAATCAGCCGTGCCGCCTCGCCGCTCCACACGACGCCGAGATCCACATCACCGTTCAGCAGCGGCGTCTTCGGGCTGTCCGAGTCGAAGACCTTCACGAGCTTGATCCACTCGGCCACGAGCGGGCGGACCGTGGCGAGGTTGGCCGGCGTGAGGGCGTTCTGATCGAGCCCGAGCGTGACGAGCGCCCAGCTCACGATCTCGCGGTTATCGTTCACGACCACGATGCGGTTCTTGAACTTCGGTTGGAACACATCGCGGTAGCCGCGGATGGGCTCCTTCACCTTCTCCGTGTTGACGACGATGCCGACGGTGCCGGTGAGATAGGGCACGGTGAATTTCTGCTCCGGATCGTGCGGCAGGCCGAGAAATTCCGGCGCGAGGTTGCCGAGATTCTTCAACTTCGAACGGTCGAGCGGACGGAGCAGTTTGTTTTTGATCATCGCCTCCGCGATGTAGTCGGGCGGCTGCACCAGATCGTAGGCCGCGCCGCCGATGAGCAGCTTTGAGAGCATCTCCTCACCCGAGGCATAGGTCTCGTAGTTCACCCTGATACCCGTCTCCTTCGTGAAGCCCGCGATCACCTTTTGCGGGACGTATTCCGACCAGGCGAAGAGATTGAGTTGTTCGGCGCAGCGAGCGGCCGGAGCCGCCAACAGCGCGCACGTCAGGGCGAGAAGACGAAATGGGTTCATGGAAAAATCTATCGGCTGAATCGCTTGAGACGCTCGGAGAAAATCACGATCGCGATCGTCGCGACGACGAAGATCGCGGAGAGGGCGTTGAGCATCGGGTTGAGCCCGACCTTGGCCATGCCGAAAATTCGCAGCGGAAGCGTGGCACTGCCGGGGCTGGCGGTGAAATACGTCACGATCACCTCGTCCAGCGACAGGGTGAATGCCAGCAACGCGCCGGCCACGATGCCCGGCCGCAGCGCCGGCACGATCACGAGCCAGAACGCGCGCAGCGGCGTCGCCCCCAGATCGAGCGCGGCCTCCTCCAGCGCAGGATCGAGGCCCGCGAGCCGCGCGCGCACCGCGAGCAGCACGAAGGGAAAACAAAACGTCACGTGCGCGATGATCACGGTCGTGAAACCCAGCGGCACCGCCAGGGCGGAGAACAGCACCAGCAGGCTCACGCCCATGATAATCTCCGGCATCATGATGGGCACGCCCACGAGCACGCGGATCGCGGCGGCGCCGCGAAACCGGTGGCGGTGCAGCAGCCATGCGCCGAGCGTGCCGAGCACGACGGAAAGCACCGTCGTAATCGCCGCGATGATCACACTGTTCTTCGCCGCCTCCATCAGCGGTGCGTGCGACCACAGCTCGCCATACCATTTCCAAGTGAACCCTACCCAGCGGATGTTCAGCCGCGAGGCGTTGAACGAGTAGGCCACGAGCACGAGGATCGGCAGATAGAGGAACACGAGCACCGCCGCCGTCCACGAGCGAAGGACCGTGCGAAAAACACTCGGCGACGAGAGCGACATGTTGCGGCATGAACCTGTGACACCACCCCCGCACACCGCAAGATCGCACACGCGCATGGCGAACTCATGCTCAGGCGCGACGCAATCGAGGTAGGGCCGCCCCTCGTGTCCGTGTCGTGAGCGCGGCGCGCCGACGAGCGGCGGCCCTACAAAAATCCAAAGCGTCGCGCGATACTGGCTACTTCGCCGCGCCGCGCAGTTTGTTGAAGAGCTCCGCCGCCCGATCGACGAGGCCGCCCTTTTCCAGGGCGAGGGCGGCGAGCTTGGTGTTGAGCTCGGTCGGATCGGGTTGCGCAAGCGTGCCGGTCACGCGCAGCGGCATCGTGCAGCCCGCATAACCGAGTTCGTCGGGCTCAGTTTCGAGCACGCCGAGGTATTTCAACAGTTCACCCTGCCGGCCGCGGGCGCGCAGCTTGAACTCCATAGTCAACATCTCATCGAGCAGCCGTCGGCCCGGACCATGCCTCGTCGCGCCGGATCCCGCGAGGCGCAGCTCCGGCGAAATCAGCGTGAAATCTTTCAACACTGTGTTGGCGGCGCCATCGCGCGTCATCACCACACTCAGTTGATCGTAGGCGATTGGGTTCCAGCCGCGGACCAGCTCGCCCACCGCTTCGGCGCGACTCGCGATCTCGGCGGGATCCTTTTTGAGTGCCCGGCCGCCGAACACGCTGCCCGCGGAGGCGAGTATGGTCGCGATCCGACCCGGGCTTTCCACCGTCGTGCTCACGGCCACGGGGAACCCGCGAAACTGGCCGCCGCGACTGGTGATTTGCAGCTCACCAGTCGCAGTGTCGCCCAGCAACGCGAGCCGAGGGGCGGCGGCGGAGAGTTTGCTCCGGGCGTCGAACTTGCCCTCGATAATCGCGGGTTGATCCCGGTTGAGCAGCCGCCACAGCGGGCTCGGATCGAATTCTTTCACGGCCACATCGACCTGGGCGGTGTAGATCTGCGGGGCCGCCGCATCGAAGGTGAGCGCACCCTTCAGGTTCGCGCGCCCGCCGGATCCGAGGCCGGCCTGCAGGCCCTCGAGTTTCACCATGCCCGCGTCGAGTCGCAGTTTGCCGCGCACCTGCGTCGCGCGCAACGAATCCGAATAAATCAGGTTGTCTAGGCGCAGGGAAACGGAGCCGTGCAGTCCCGCCCAAGGCGGCGCCGCCGGCGGGCTCGGCGCGGCTTTGCGGTCGCCCGGCGGCGAAACAAAGGCCGCGGCGAAAATCACGCCGTCATCCAGCACCAGGCTGGTTCCCGTAATCTGGGCGTCGAGGCCACGGGATTTTTCCCGCTCCGGTTCGATCGAGCCGTTGACGACGAGATCGGATTTGCGGCCGTCACGCTCGATCACGAGCGGCGCGCTAAAGGCGATGCGGCCGTCGGCCGCCACATCCGCGCGGAGATCGCAGG
>JANXSC010000616.1 GCA_025352845.1 Opitutaceae bacterium | reverse complement strand
GGCTAGGCAGAATGCCCGCGCTCAGGAAGCCGCCGTCGTCGCCAAAGTCGCCGCCGAGCCCGCGCCGAAGATGATCGATGTGCGCATCCCCGAGCCGGGCCAGACGCCGCCCGCCGGACCTTCCGCCGCCGAGATCGAGGCCGATACGATGGCCCGCGCCGAGACCGCGCGCCAGACCCAGCTCATTGCCACTGGCCAGACCCAGCTCGCGAATGCGCGCCGCCAGTTGCGCGAGGGTCGCTCCGACGATACGATTGCCACCGTCGATGCCGCTCTCGCCGCGCTCCCGGCGAATTCCCTCACGCAAAAACTCATGGCCGATTTGAAAAAGGAAAAGGCCTCCGCGCTCCTTGATCGCGCCCAGACGGCGCTCAAGCGCGGCGATACCGCCGCCGCCCGCCTCGCGATGGCCGAGCACGCGCAGCTCGCGCCCGCCGCCAGCACCCGCGCCGAGGGCCTCGAGCGCCAGATCGCGCGCGTCGAGACCACGCCCGCCAAGCCCGGCGTCGATCCCGCGTTTGCCGCCGACCGCGCCGCGACCGCGCAGATGATCGCGAAGGGCCGCGCGCAATATGTCGCCGGCGATCTCGACGGCGCGCAGGGCACCTTCCGCTCCGTCGAGGCGCAGGAGCCCGACAATACCATCGCCAAGGGTTTCCTCCTCCGCATCGCCGAGGAGAAGGCCGAGACCGGCGCGCTCAATCGCGAGAAGACCCGCGCGCAGCTCCTCGAGGAAGTCGCGAAGAGCTGGCAGCGCCCCGGCATCTATCAGGAGCGCCCGCGCGACACGAGTCCGGCCGAGGCCGTCGCCCCGCTCCAAAGGAAAATCACCGAGATCGTTTTGCCCGCCGTGAACTGGACGCGCGCGCCGATCGGCGAGGTCGTCGCCTCGTTGAGCGCCATCTCGGAGGAATTCGACACGACCGCCATTGCGGGCGCCGCCAAGGGCGTTAATGTCGTCCTCCTCGATCCGTCGAACAAGAATCCCTCCGTCACGATTACGCTGCGCAACATGAGCCTCAAGCGCGTGCTCGACCTCGTGACCGAGCAGATCGGTTATCAATATGAAGTGCAGGCCGACGCGCTCGTCGTGCGCCCCGGCGGCGAGACCAGCACGCTGGAGACGCAGTTTTTCCCCGTCACGCGCGCGACCGTGCTGCGCATGAGCGGCATCGGCGGTGGTGGCGCGGCAAAGGACCCGTATTCCGCCCGCGGCGCCGCCGGCACCGAGCCGACCGTGAGCGGGGGCGAGGCCGCGTCGATGCGCGCATTTCTCCAGCAGGCCGGCGTGAGCTTCACCGTCGAGGGCAGCTCGCTCGCCTACGACGGCTCGGCGATCATCGTCACCCAGACGGCGCGCAACAACGAGCGCATCCGCAACATCCTCGCCCGCTACAACGACGTCCGCCAAGTCGAGATCGAGGCGAAGTTCATGGAGGTGCAGGAGGGCGCGCTCGAGGAGCTCGGCGTCACGTGGAATCTTTCCCGTCGCGGCGTCCCGCAGATCAACCCGACCACCGGCGCACCCATTCTCGATGCCAACGGCCGGCAGGTCTTCGTGCCGCGCGAGACCTACACGACCGGCAATATCAACCGCTCGCTCGTCGGCGCGTTTCCCAGCACCTCGAATTCCAACGCCCTCGTGATTAAGGATCCCGCGATCGTGACCTCGACGACCGATCCGAACCAGACGACCGGGCAGCTCCGGGTGCCGGTGGCCCCGACCAGCATCCCCGGCGCGGTGCAGCTCGCGGCCACGGCCAATTCCCTCGCCAGCATCGTCGGCTTCGTCGGCGAGTTCGATGTCACCGCCGCCATTCGCGCGCTCTCGCAGCGGCAGGGCACGGACCTGTTGAGTTCGCCCAAGCTCACCGTGCTCTCGGGCAACGCCGCCAATATCACCGTCGCGCAGGAGCTGCGCTACCCGCAGAGCTACGGCGAAATTCAGAGCCAGGTCGGCACCGGCGCGGTCGCCGGTGGCGCCGCCGGCGTCACGATCACCGCGGGCACGCCGCAGGAGTTCACGTCGCGCAACGTCGGCGTCGAGCTCAAGGTCACGCCCACCGTCGAGGAGGACGACTACAGCATCAGCCTGGATCTCAATCCCAAGGTCACCGAGTTCGAGGGCTTCGTGGAATACGGCGGCCCCAGCGTGGCCATCTCCGGCACCACGACCGTCACCGTGCCCCCCGGTTTTTACCAGCCGATCTTCTCGGTGCGCGACATCTCCACCAAGGTCACGATCTGGGATGGCGCGACGCTCGTCATGGGCGGCCTCACGCGCGAGGAAGTGAAAAAGGTGAACGACAAGGTGCCTTTCTTCGGCGACCTCCCGTTCATCGGCCGGCTCTTCCGCTCGAAGGGCGAGAGCGCGCAGAAGCGCAACCTGCTTATCTTTGTCACCGCCAATCTCGTGAGCCCCGGCGGTTCCCCGAAGAAACAGTCGTTGAAAAACACGCCCGCCAACTCGCTCTTCCAGAACCCGACCATCGTCACGCCGGCCAGCGCCGAAGCCCGCACCCGCATCGGCGCGAAGTAATCTGGTTCCAACGCCCGCCATGAAAACCTTTCTCCGGCGACTTTTTGCCGCGCCATTCAGCAGCCTTGATGTAGGCGGGGTGCCCTCACCCCGCTTGGCAACCACCGTCCCGCCGCTTTCGGATTTTTGTAGGGCTCGACCTTGGTCGATGCCCCTTTTCAGGGGACGCCAGCAATCAGGCCTGACCGAAGTCTGGCCCTACGTTCCAAATGCAAAGAAACCCTGGTATTGCCCGGTAAAACGCAGCGGGGTGGGGGCACCCCGCCTACAGCCGGGCGGCTCCGCCTTTCGTGGATCGTTTGTCACCGCGTGTGTGGCGATATTGTTCGCCGCCACGGCGGCCCGTGCGACGCCGACGATTTCTTTCGTCACTCCCACGAGCGGATCGACCATTGCCTCGGCGATTTCGCCCTCGACCATTTCGGTTACTGTAAATGCGAGCCCAACGGCGGGCTCATCGATCACATCGGTGCAGTTTTTCGATAACGGCACGCTGATCGGCACAGCTGCGGGCGCGTCACCGTTCACAGTCCAGTGGAGTCCGAGCACGGCAGGCAGTCACACTCTCACTGCGACGATTCTCGACACCTCCACGGTCACCACAGGCGCGAGTGCAAACTCGAACACATCCACAGTGAATAGTTTCGTCACCGTTACGGTGGCGCGGTCAGTGACACTTACGACCTCACTTACAGCGAACACAGTGGCGCAAGACTCGCAAATTTTTCTCCGTGCGACAGCAGCGATGTCGGACGCGATTATCGCCAAGGTGGAGTTCAAGGTCGACGGCGTCTTGATTCCGGGCG
>JANXSC010000586.1 GCA_025352845.1 Opitutaceae bacterium | reverse complement strand
CGACCGCACCGTGCGCCTCGAGGTCGAGGATCGCCTCAAGCGCGGCGAGCTGCGCGCCGTCGTCTGCTCCACGTCGCTCGAACTGGGCATCGACATCGGCTCGATCGACACCGTTGTGATGATCTCCGCACCGAAGGGCGTGGCCCGCGCGCTCCAGCGCATCGGCCGCTCCGGCCACTCGATGGGCGAGACCAGCCACGGCATCCTCGTCGCGAGCAACATCAACGATCTCGCCGAGTGCGCCGTCACCGCGCGCATGATGGAGCGGCGCACGCTCGAGCCGGTGAAGTTCCACGACAACCCGCTCGACGTCCTCGCGCAGACGCTGGTGGGCCTCGCGATCTTTGGCAGCGTCACGCCCGACGAGGCGTTCGCCCTCGTGCGCCGCAGCCATCCGTTTCGCGACCTGGGCCGCGCGTTTTTCGACCGCGTGCTGCGCTACCTGGCGGGCGGCGGAGTTTCGCTGGAAAAAAATTATCGCGCCGTCTTCGGCAAGGTTCATCTCGATGAAGGCGGCCGGCTCGTGCTCGCCTCGCCGCGCGTCGCCCGCGATTTCTACCAGAACATCGGCACCATCGCCTCCGAGAGCATGGTGCAGGTGCGTCTCGGCCGGAAAAATCTCGGGCAGGTGGAAGAGTCGTTCGCGAAGGGCCTGCGCCCCGGCGATGTGTTTGTGCTCAACGGCCGCTGCGTGCGCCTCGTCGAAACGCGTTTCCTCACCGCGAAGGTCGCCGCCGCGGAGAGTTCGCTGCCCACCGTCCCGCGCTGGAATGCGAACAAGATGCCGCTCGCCTCCGGTCTCGCCGCCGAGGTCGGCCGGCTGCGCACCGAAGTCGCTCACCGGCTGAATCCCGATCCCGCAAATCCCGCGCCCGCCGCGGAGTGGCTCGCCGCGGAATACTCGCTTTCGCCCGCCAACATCCGCGCCCTCCTCGCGCACTTCGCGCTGCAGGCGCGCGTCTCCGAAATTCCAACGCGCGACTTCGTGCTCGTCGAGCGCTTCGCGCACCGCGGCCTGCTCAATTATTTTTTCCACTCGTTGATTGGCCGCTCCGCCAACGACGCGCTCTCGCGCATCGTCGCCCAGCGCGTGCAGGAAACCAAGGGCGGCAATGCGCTCGTGACGATCGACGACTACGGGTTCCTCCTCTCGGTGAAACCGTTTCAGGCCATGTCGCTCGCCGAGTTGCGCCCGCTCTTCCACCGCGCCGGGGCCGAGGAGGCGCTGCGCACCGCGCTCGCCGAGAGCAATCTCGTGAAGTGGCAGTTCCGCGGCGTCGCCCAGACCGGCCTCATGGTCCCGCGGCGGGTGCGCGGCGAGGAGCGCGGCGCGCGGGCGCTGCAATGGAGCTCGGAAATTATTTTCGAGGTGCTGCGCCGCCACGAGCCCGACCACCCGCTCCTCGCGGAGGCCTACGCGGAGGCGACGCTGCGTTTTTTGGATTTGCCGCGCGCGCTGGCCTTCCTCGACGAGGCCGCCGCGGTGCCGTGGCGTTTCCGCGAGACCGCGCGCGTGAGCCTGTTTTCCTTCGGCATCTACGTGAGCAAAATCAAGGAGACGATGACGCTCGAAGATCCCGAGACGACGATCGAGCGCCTCTATCATGAAATGTATGGAGCACTCACCTCCGGCTCTGGCAACGTCAGTGCCGAGTCTCATGCGCCCGTTGCCTAAACTCTCGTCCCCCGTCCGCACCGAAGTCCGCGCCGGCCTCTGGCTCGACTCGCGGCTCGCGCTGTGGTTCGCCGCCGAGCGATTGCTCGCGGTCGCCGATTTGCACTGGGGCTACTCCGCTAGTCACCACGCCCGCGGCAATCTTCTGCCGAGCTGGGGCGACGACGACATCGCGCAGCGCCTGCACTCGCTTCTCGCCGACTATGCGCCCGCCGAAATGGTCTGGGTGGGCGACACCGTCCACGCCGCCGAGGGCGGCGCGCGCGCCGAGGCGTTTCTGCACGAAACGAAAATCCCCGTCACGCTCATCGCTGGAAATCACGACCGCCGGTGGCGTCCCGCCCAAGCGAGCGTCGCCTCGCTCACGCGCGGGCCGTATTTTTTTCACCACGGCGATCGCGCTCTCACCCCGCCCGCCGGCTGCCTCGAAATCATCGGCCACCACCACCCCGCCGCGAGTTTTCACGACGGCGCGGGCACACGGCTCAAACTGCCCGCGCTCGTCGCCGGCCCCACGCGCCTCGTCCTCCCCGCGTTTTCCCCGTGGGCCGCCGGCACGCCGTGGAACGACCGCCTCGCCCCCGGCGAGCAACTCTGGGCAATTGCACCGTCGCGCATCTTCGCCCCGCCGCCGACCGCGGACCGCACGCGCGCTGGCGAACTTCGTGCTTCCTGACTTTCGCACCCGCTCCCTCCCGCCGCCGCCCCATGCCGAGCCCCAAAGTTTTCCTCTGCGCCGGTCACGGCAGACATCAAACTTCCGCTGCTGGAGGCCCTAGCCGAGCCGCGATATCGCCACAGCCTCGCCCTCTGCGAAAGATCCCTCGGGCCGGATCACCCCACGTCGCGATTTCGCTCCACAACCTCGGTTCACTGTTTTGCGAGCAGCGCCGATTCGCGAGGCCATGACGCTCGTGCAACGCGCGTTGACCCTTGCGCTAAAAAACGAGGGAGACGCTGCGAGGAACACCGCGCGGCCCTGCTGGCTTGCTTGGTCACAGCAGGGTCTGGGCGAAATTACCTCCGCCGCGGCCAACGCCCGCCCAAGCGTCGAGGCCGCCGAACGGGCCTTCGGCCCGGAGCACGAGAAAACCAAGCAAGCTCCCGATCTGCTCACCTCTCTCGAAGCCGCCAAGCGTTGAATCGCGTGCCCACCGCTACGGCTTCGCACGCGTTCGCCGCCGCCCGCGCCAGCCAACCCGCGTTTTCGCCTTCCGGCCAATTCGGCATCGCCCTCAGGCGGCCAACCGCCTTTTCTCCGCGCTCGCCATGCGCCTGATCCTGCCACTGCTTCTTTTTGCCGCCCATCCACTGGCGGGGGAGACCAAGCTGGCGGTGCGCGCAGGCGAGACGTTCACCTACAAGGTTTCGTGGGCGGTCCTGCCCGGGGCAGGCGAAATAAAGTTTACCGCCGCCGACGACACCACCGGCATCACCCCGCAGCTGCGCGTCACCACGACGACGCAGACGCGGGGCCTCGCGCGCATGTTGCTGCCCTTTGATGCCAAGGCCGAATCGATCTTCGATCTCGCGAGCGGACATCTGCTGGCACTCAGGGAGTCGAACACCCAGCGCAGCAAAAAATCCGAGCACGCCGTCACCTTCGACTACGCCACCGCCAAGGCGCATTATTCCGTGCCCGGTTCGATCGACCCGCCGCGCGCACTCACCATGCCCGCCGGCGATCCGATGGATTTAATCATGAGCCTCGTGCAAACGCGATCGTGGGATCTCAAGCCCGGCGAGAAACGCGATGCGCTCGTGCTGTTCGACGACGATTTCTACGAGCTGACCATTCACGCCGTGCGCACCGAGGAGGTGCGCACCTCACTCGGCACCTTTCAGGCCCTGGTGCTGGAGCCGCGCATGGACAAGACGGCGCCGAAGGGAATGTTCAAACGCGGTTCGACCGCGCGTGTCTGGATTTCTCAGGACGAGCGCCGGCTACCCGTGAAATTCGAGGTCGAGTTCAAGCTCGGCACCGGCGTTGCCACCCTCACGCGCTACGACGCGCCCCCCTCCGCCAGGGCGACGGAGGGCAAGCCCGCCGCGGCGAAAATCCCGGCGCCGTCGGATGCGAAAAATTCTCGTCCTTAGAGGCGGCGCGCTGGGCGACTTCATCGTCACGCTGCCCGCGCTCGCCGCGCTGCGCCGCCGCTGGCCGGACGCCCGGATCGAGCTCGCTGGCAACGCCACCGCCGCACAACTCGCCCGTTCGCACGGTCTACTCGACGCGGTCCACTCGCAACACGAGGCACGGTGGAGCGGACTCTACGCTGCGGACGCGCTGCCAGCGGAGTTTGCCGCGTGGCTCGTCGAATTTGATTTGGTCCTGAACTTCTGGCCCGATACCGACGCAGAATTGGCGCGGCGATTTCCTATGCGCGTCGGACAGATATTTCTCAGCGCCGACGCATGGCCGCAACGCGCTCCGGCTGCCGCACACTACTGCGCGCCACTGCGCGCGCTGGGAATCGAGGTCGACGATTTCTGTTTCCAACTCGCATCCCCGCACGCCACCGAGTGCATCGCTGTGCATCCCGGCAGCGGCTCGCCCAACAAAAATTGGCCGGCCGAAAAATGGCGCGCCTTGATCGCGACGCTACCAGGTCCAGTCTGCGTTATCCTCGGCGAGGCGGAAGCCGACCTCTGGCGCGGTTTGCCATTCCCATCCGCGGTCGAACTGGCGATCGATCAACCGCTGGAAACCCTCGTGACGAAATTGGCCGCGTGCCGCCTGTTCCTCGGCCACGATTCCGGCATCAGTCACCTGGCCGCGGCGTGCGGCATGCCAAGTGTTCTTCTTTTCGGTCCGACCGATCCCGCCATGTGGGCGCCACCGACGCCACGCGCGCGCGTGCTCAGATACGGGCCGACGCTCGACGCGATTTCGGTCGCGGAGGTGCAGGATGCGGTGGCGCACTCGTTGGCGGCGAAAAAATGAACCGCCACGGTTTTTTCGCCCACACCGGCCCGGCGTAGTTCACGCCGACGCGCGGGGTCGCGTTCACTCTAGTCCGAGACACGCGCACTCCCCGGTCCTCAATCCACAGGCCGGCGATTTCGGCCGTTGCTTCCCTGCCGTTGAGCTTTCGATCGATCGCGAGTGCTTTCGTCACGCGCCCGGGACCACTCGCGCCTTCGAATCCACGGATCAAAACCGCGGCGGGCCAACCCTCCGGCCCGACGACGAGATTCAACATCTCGTGGATCCCATAGCAGAGATAGACATACCACACGCCGCCGGCCGCATACATGACCTCTGTGCGCGCGGTGCGGCCGAAGCGTGCGTGGCAGGCGAGGTCGTGCTCACCGTCGTAGGCCTCGGTCTCGACGATCATCCGCGCCTCCACGCGACCGTCGGCGAAACGGCGCACGAGGTGTTTGCCGAGCAGCCAGCGCGCGAGCGCGACTGTCCGCTTCCGCTGCAATAGTTTCGCTTCAACAATCGTCCCCATCTGTCTTTGATTCGAATCGACCGCCCGTGAACGCAACCACCCGCCCGGCCAAAGCCAACCTCCTTCGCGCCCTCCGCCTTTGCACGGCCGAGGGTGTCATGGCGATGCCCATCGTGACGATGTCGCTCCCGGTCAGCGTGTTTCTGACCGCGCTGCTCACCAAGGCGTTTGCGCTGCCGAAAACAACCATCGGGCTCATCTGCGCGCTGCCATTCCTGGGAAATTTCCTGCAGATATTCGTCGCGCCGTTTCTCGCCCGCTGGCGCCCGCCCAAGATCGTCATGCTCGGCGCGGCGGCGCTGCACATGCTCTGCTGGGCTGCCTTCGGCGCGCTGCTGCATTTTGTCCCGCGCGACGATCCGGCGGCCGCCGGCCGCTGGCTGATCGCGTGGTTTCTCACGACGAGTTGTTTCGCGGCGATTGCGGGCGTGTCGTGGAACGCGTGGATCCAAGACTGGGTGCCGTATCGCATCCGGGGAAAATATTTCGGGCGGCGCAACGGCACCCTGCAATTTTCGACGCTCACGTTTCTCTTCGTTTCCGGCTGGGCGCTGGCGCACTGGACCTACGCGATTCCCGCCTTTCAGCTGATCATCGCGGGCGCGGTGGTGATGCGGTTGTTCTCCCTGTATTGGCAATGGATTAGTCCCGCGCAGGCGCGAAAGGCGACGCTGGTGGTCGCACTGCCGTTGCGCACGCAGCTCGGCGTCGTGCTCGGTTCGCGCTCGCTGCTCGGGTTTATCGCGTTTGGCGCGGTGTGGTCTTTCGCCGCGAATTGCTTCGGACCGTTCTATCACGTGTTCATGTTTGAGCAGCTCGGGATGTCGGCGTTCGATGTGAGCCTGCTCTCGATGCTCGCGCAGCTTTCGGGTGCGCTATCGTTTCCCGCATGGGGCCGCATGCTCGATCGGTTTGGCAACAAGTCCGTGATGACCGTCTCGCTGATTCTGTGGCAGGTGCAGAATTTTCTCTGGTGTTTTCTGACGCCGGAAAACCGCCATATGCTTTTCGGGATGTGGCTTTTCGGCGGCGCGGTGAGCGCGGGGTTCATCCTCGGGCAGTTCACGCTGCTGCTGAAACTAATTCCCCTCGAAGCCAAGAATCTCGCCATCGGCGTGAACCTCGCGGTGACCTCGCTGGTTGCGGCCATCGCCCCCATCACGGGCGGCGAGGTGCTGACGTGGGCACTGGCGCGCTGGCCCAACGCGCTCGCGGTGCATCACGCGTGCTTCGTCGTGCAACCGGTGGTCGCGTTGCTCGGCTGCATGCTGTTGCTGCGCGTCGAGGAGCCGCGGGCAAGCCCGCTCACGATGGTGTTTGGCGCGATGCGCAACATTCGCACCCTGAGCGGCGTGTTCGGGCTGAGTTTTCTCGTGAACTACATTTTCTACCGCTCGCAAAAGGACGATAAATGAACCCGCCCCCGCACCTCTTCACGCTTACCGGCAATCTGCTTGCCGAGCGCACTCTGGAATTCGAACGCTGGTCGCCCGGCGCGACGCAGCGCGCCACCGCGGAAACGTTTCAAGTCGGCGGCAAGGGCATCAACGTCTCGAAGATGCTCAACCGCCTCGGCGCGCCCAACACCGCGCTCTGCTTCGCGGGCGGGGCTCCCGGGACCGAATGCGAGGCGTGGCTGCAGGCCAAGAATTTTTCGCTCCAGATTTTTCCGACCGCGCGAACCACGCGCAGTGGCACGGTCGTGCGCAGCGGACACCTTGAGACGACATTCCTCGGTGTGGACACTCCGCCCGACGCCGTCGCGATCCGGGCTTGCGCCGAATTTATCAACACGCGGCCGGCGGGCGTGCTCGCGATTTGCGGCAGTATTCCAGGCTGGAGCGCGGCGGATTTCAATGTGCTCCGCGCTGCGCTCCATCGCTGGCCGGAGCGCGGCTCGCTCGTCGTCGACACCTACGGTCCGGCCCTCGAGTGGTTGATCAACGAGACCGCCGCACTCGTCCGCATCAATCGCACCGAACTCAATTCGCTCGTCGCTCCCGGCGAACAAAAGGCGCCCACCGGCGAACTCCTCCGTCGTGTCCGCGATCGCTTTCGCGCGCGGCGCTGGGTCATCACCGACGGCGCCGCACCGGTTTGCTTTATCGATGAGCACCATGATCCGGAGAACCTCACGCCGCCGATCGTGCGCCAGGTTTCGCCGACCGGTTCGGGCGATGTCATGCTCGCCTGTGTGCTGCACGCGCGCTTTCACCAGGGCCTGAGCTGGCGCGACGCTGTCGCCTGGTCTCTGCCGTGGTCGGCGGCCAACGCTGCCCATCCCGGCATCGCCGAGTTTCCCAATCCACCGCAGAAATAGTTGGAAAAACTGAGGCACGAGACGGGTGCCCCCGATGCGATTTTGAATGAGCCAAGTGCTTCCGTCGTTTGATCCTTCGGCCATTTCAAATAAATCCTTGCGTTGCCTCGGGCAAAACCGCTTAGTCCGCGCTTTTATTTATGAAAGCGACCATCAAAACTCAGGGCCAGCAGTTCACTGTGTCCGAGGGTGATATTTTGACCGTTAACCGTTATCCGGGCACCGAGAAGGGCTCGATCGTGGAAATCAAGGACGTGCTTGCCGCCGGTGAAGGCGAGTCGTTCCGCGTCGGCAAGCCACTCCTCGCGGGCGCTTCCGTTTCCGTGACGATCTTGGAGAACAAGCGTGGCGACAAGGTCATCGTTTTCAAAAAGAAGAAGCGCAAGGGCATGGAGCGCAAACGCGGCCACCGCCAGGAGCTTTCGGTCATCAAGATCAAATCGATCACGGCTTAATCCACCTTAAAGGAGACTACTACCATGGCGCACAAGAAGGGTCAGGGCACATCAATGAACGGCCGGGACAGCCACTCAAAGCGGCTCGGCATCAAGGCATTTGGCGGTGAGGCGATTCGCGCCGGCGGCATCATTGTCCGTCAGCGTGGCACCAAGCTCCATCCGGGCAAGAATGTCGGCGTCGGCCGCGACTGGACCCTCTTCGCTCTCAAGGACGGGCACGTGAAATACGACAAGCCGCACCGCATGGTCGCGGTCGTCACCGCCTAATCGCGTTTCGACGCAGCCCAAAATTTCGGCCGGTCCATCTGACCGGCCTTTTTTGTGCCCGCCCGTGAGCTTGCCGACGCGACCACCCCGCCTTCACTTTCACCCCACCCTGATGTCTGATCGCCTCGAGCAACTCCGCCGCCAGCGCGCCCTCGTGCAGGAGCAACTCGCCTGGCTCGACCGCGAGATCGCCGGTGCCGAAGTGCGCGCCGGCCCGGAGGCGACCCCAACCTCAGCGGCCACCGCGAGGGCGGCGGATGACAAGGCCGCGCCAGCGTCGGAAGCGGCCTCGCTTTCCACCGGCACAAGTTCCGGCGATGAGGAAGATCTTATCGCACGCTACGGTACCGGCCCCGAAACGGTTAAGAGCGATGTCCGCAAGGGCTGTTTTATCTATTTCGCCGCCGCAGTCGTGCTGCTCGCGGCGGTCGTGGCGGCTCTATATTTCACGTTGCGCTCGCGCTGATGGCGCTGGTGACCGCGCGCACCTCAGCTCGCTACCGGATAACTGCCGAGCCACTTCACGAGCGGGCAGAATTTCCGCAGCTCGGCAATCGCATCCTTGGTGGCGGCGTCTTCGTAGTGGCCGGTCACATCGAGGAAGAAATAATAATCCCACGGCCGCTTCTTGCTCGGGCGCGATTCGATCTTCGAGAGGTTGATGCCGCGCTGCGCGAGGGGCATGAGCATCTTTAAGAGCGCGCCGGAGTGCGAGGCCGCCTCGTCGCCGAGCGAGACGAGCAGGCTCGTAAGATCCTTGCCGCCGCCGACCGGACCCGAGGCTTTTTTTCCGATGACGAAGAAACGCGTGGTGTTGTCCGCCTTGTCCTGGATGTTGCGCGCGACGACCGGCATCCCGTAGTGCTCCGCGGCCAGCTCGCCCGCCACCGCCGCCGTGCCCGGTTCCTGCTTGGCCAGCTGCACCGCGCGCGACGTGCTCGGCGCATCGACGAGCTGCGCGTGCGGCAGGTGCCGCTGCAGCCAGTGCCGGCACTGCGCGAGCGCCTGATCCTTGGAGTAGACGCGCTCGATCTCCTCCAGCGGCGAGTTCGAGATCAACGCATGATTAATTTCGAGATAGATCTGCGCGACAATCTTCAGGTCGCTCTCGACGAAGCTGTCGAGAGCCTCGCGCACGGAGCCCTCGGTGGAGTTTTCAATCGGGATCACGGCGTAGTCGGTCTCGCCTTTTTCCACCGTGGTGAAGATGTCGCTCACCGTCGCCATCGCGTGATAGTTCACGCTGGCGCCGAATTTTTTCAGCGCCGCCGCGTGCGTGTTGCTCGCCTCCGGCCCGAGGTAGGCAATCACGAGCGGCTTCTCCAACGCGATCGCCGCCGACATGATCTCGCGGTAGATCGCGCGCAACGCCTCGTGCTTGATCGGGCCCTGGTTTTGGCCGGTGACTTTGCGGAGCACGGCATCCTCGCGTTCCGCGACGTAGATTTGCCCGCCCTCGCTGCGCTTCACCTTGCCGATCTCGGCGGCGAGCGCGAGGCGCTCGTTGAGCAACTCCACGAGCTGCCTGTCGAGCACGTCGATCTTCTCGCGGATGGGACCGAGATTCATGTCAGTTCGCGCCGGCTGCGGGCGGAGTTTCCAAGTCGACGACCGTCGCCGAGGCGATGGTCGCGGCCTCCAGCGGCAACTGTTCGTCGGAGAGCCCCATGTCGGTGTCCGTGGGCGTGTGCGTCGCGGTTGAAGTCTTTAGCCATTCGTCGATTTGCCGTGACGAGAGCACGTCGGACGCCGGCAGCTCGTCGAGCGACTTGATGCCCACGAACTCCAAAAAATGGTCCGTCGTCCCGTATTGGATCGGGCGGCCGGGCGAATCGGCGCGGCCGACGATGTAAACGAGCTCGCGCTCCAGCAGCTTGTTGAGTCCAGCCTCGGCCGAGACGCCGCGAATCGTCTCGATCTCACCACGCGTGACGGGCTGGCGATAGGCGATGACCGCGAGCGTTTCGATTGAGGATTGGCTGAGCTTCACCGGCGGCGGCTCCTGTCGGAGGATGCGCACCCAGCGCGCGAAACGCGGATGCGTCACGAGCCGGTAGCCGGCATTGCCCTCGATCAGGAGCAGGCCGTCGTCGCTCGCACGCAATTCCGCCGCGATCTCGTCCATGACCTCGCGCACTTGCGTCGCCGTGATCAGCGACGGCACCTCGCCATACAGCTGGGGATCTTGCGGTGCTTCTTCGATCGCATCGACGATTTCTTCCGCCGGCAACATGCCCGGCTCGCTCGGCGTCGCCGCGTTCGCCGTCGGCGCCATTTCCGTGACAGATGTTTGCAACGGCAACGCCATCGCCTGCTCGTGAAATCGAGTGAACGCCGCCTGCACATCCTTGATCGAGAGCGGCTGACTCGACGAGAGCAGGAGCGCCTTCAGCACTTTTTTGAGATTGAATGCCATGCGGTAAAGTCCCGCCGAGTGATGCGGTCCGCCTCCCGGCATGCAATCTGAATTTGTGCTTCGGTTAGACCCACACGCTGTGCCGCCAGCGCGCGTGGCTGTCTGCGCTGTCATCCGACGCAAACGCACTTGCCGCGTCCGCCAACGGCTGGTTCCCTCCCGCTCCTTTTCGGTTCACCGTTTCCCCGTTTTCCACTTTCCCAATTTCACTCTCTCCCACTTTTCCATGAGCACCGCCCCCGATCACACCCGCAAGTTCTCCTCCGTCGTCAACGACGGCCCCAGCCGCGCCGGCGCGCGCTCCATGTTGCGCCCGGTCGGTTTTACCGAGGCCGATTTTAAGAAACCCATCATTGGTATCGCGTCGCTGTGGAGCATGGTCACGCCGTGCAACATGCACCTCGACAAGCTCGCCCTCCACGCCGAGGCCGGCGCCAACGCCGCGGGCGGCAAGGCGATTATCTTCGGCACCATTACCGTCTCCGACGGCATCAGCATGGGCACGCCCGGCATGCGCTACTCGCTCGTCTCGCGTGAGGTGATCGCCGACTCGATCGAAACGGTTTCCGGCGGCGAGGGCTTCGACGGCATCGTGACCGTCGGCGGCTGCGACAAAAACATGCCCGGCTGCATCATGGCGCTCGCGCGGCTGAACCGCCCCGGCGTCTTCGTCTATGGCGGCACGATTCTCCCCGGCTTCCATCCTGATACAAAGAAGGAGTGCGACATCGTCTCCGTTTACGAAGCCATCGGGCAGCACGCCGCCGGCAAGGTTGACGACTCCGGCCTCGCCAAAATCGAAGCCTGTTCCGTCCCCGGCCCCGGCTCCTGCGGCGGCATGTATACCGCCAACACCATGGCCTCCGCCATCGAGGCGCTTGGCATGTCGCTCCCGAATTCCTCCGCGCAGATCGCCATCAGCGAGGAGAAACGCGAGGATTGCCGCCGCGCCGGCGCCGCCGTGCTCGCGTTGCTCAAGGCCGACCTCAAGCCCCGCGATATCATGACGCGCAAGGCGTTTGAAAACGCCATCACCGTCACCATCGCGCTCGGCGGCTCGACCAACGCCGTGCTCCACCTCCTCGCGATGGCGCACAGCGCCGGCGTGAAGCTCTCCATCGACGACTTCACCAAGATCGGCAAACGCGTGCCCGTGCTCGCCGACCTCAAGCCCTCCGGCAAATACGGCATGGTCCACCTCACGCGTATCGGCGGCCTCCCGCCGCTCATGAAGGTGCTGCTCGACGCCGGTCTGCTCCACGGCGACTGCCTCACCGTCACGGGCAAAACCATCGCGGAAAATCTCAAGGACGTGAAGCCCTACCCCACCGATCAGGACGTCGTCCGCCCGCTCTCGAATCCGATCAAGAAAGACAGCCACCTCCGCATCCTCTACGGCAACCTCGCGCCCGAGGGCGCCGTCGCGAAAATCTCCGGCAAGGAAGGCCTCACGTTCTCCGGCAAAGCCATCGTTTTCGAGGGCGAAGAGAAAGCCCTCGGCGCGATCCTCGCCGGCCAGGTGAAGGCTGGCCACGTCGTTGTCATCCGCAACGAAGGCCCCGTCGGCGGACCCGGCATGCGCGAGATGCTCTCACCCACGAGCGCTATCATGGGCCGCGGCCTCGGCAAAGACGTCGCGCTCATCACCGACGGCCGCTTCAGCGGCGGCAGCCACGGCTTTGTCGTCGGCCACATCACGCCCGAAGCCGCGAAGGGCGGCCCCATCGGCGTGATCAAGAACGGCGACCCCATCGTGATCGATGCCGTGAAAAACGAACTCACCCTCGCGATCCCCGCGGGTGAACTGAAAAAGCGTCTCAAAGCCTGGAAGCCGAGGAAATCGAAGGAGACTCACGGCGTCCTCGCCAAGTATGCGCACACGGTCACGAGCGCGTCGGAGGGTGCGGTGACGGATAAGAATCTTGGGTGAGCCGCAGTGAAACAGCCCGACGCAACGTTTCCTCGGGCTCTCACCGAACGTGAGCGGCAC
>JANXSC010000441.1 GCA_025352845.1 Opitutaceae bacterium | reverse complement strand
GTCGCGGACCTCAAAGCCGGCACGTTCGCGGTTGAGACCGCCCGGCCCGAGCGCGGAGAGGCGGCGCTTATGCGTGACCTCGGCGAGCGGGTTGATCTGGTCCATGAACTGCGAGAGCTGCGAGCGTGCGAAGAAATCGCGGATGACGGTCGTCAGCGCCTTCGGGTTGATCAGCTTCTGCGGCGTGATCGAATCGACGCTCTGGTCATACATCGTCATGCGCTCACGGACGAGGCGCTCGGTGCGGCTGAGGCCGACGCGGCACTGGTTGGCGAGGAGCTCGCCGACGGTGCGGACGCGGCGCGAACCGAGGTGATCAATGTCGTCAACGACGCCGACGCCGCGCTTGAGGCGGACGAGATACTTGGTGGCGGCGACGATGTCGCTGCTCTCGAGGATGCGCTGCTCGAGCTCGGCCTTGAGGCCGAGCTTCTGGTTGACCTTGTAACGACCGACGCGGCCGAGGTCGTAGCGCTTCGGATCGAAGAAGAGACGCTTGAGGAGGGCCTTGGCGTTGGCGGTGGTGGGCGGCTCGCCGGGGCGGAGGCGCTTGTAGATTTCCTTGAGCGCTTCCTCCTCGTTGCGCGTCGGATCTTTTTTCAGCGCGCGGATGATCGCGCCCTCGTCGATCGAGGTGTCGATCACGCGGAGCGTGGTGATGTCGTGCTTCTCGAACGTGCGGACGATCGCCTTCGTGAGCGGTTCAAACGCGCGAGCGAGGACGACGCCCTTCTGGGCGTCGATGGCGTCCTCGACGAGGACGAGGGTGGAAACGTTTTCCAGATCGAGCGCCTTCGAGACCTTGAGGTCCTTGATCTCGTAGAAGAGGTTCAGGAGGTCGATGTCGCTCGAGTAGCCGATCGCGCGAAGCATCGTCGTGATCAGGAATTTCCGGCGGCGGCGGCGGCGGTCGAGGTAAACGTAGAGCAGGTCGTTGTTGTCGAACTGCACTTCGAGCCAGGTGCCACGGTCGGGGATGATGCGGAAGGAGTGGAGCGGTTTGCCGTTCGGGTGCGGCGTGACTTCGAACGCAATGCCGGGAGAACGATGGAGCTGCGAGACGACGACGCGCTCGGCGCCGTTGATGATAAAGGAGCCACGCTCGGTCACCATGGGGATTTCGCCCATGTAGATGTCTTCGTCCTTGATGAAGTCTTCCTCGCGGAGGCGGAGCTTCACATAGAGCGGCACCGAGTAGGTGATGCCTTCGCGGAGGCACTCGAGCTCGGTGTTCTTGGGATCGCCAAGATTATAGGAAACGTATTCGAGCGTCAGGCGCTCGTCGTAGCTGAGGATCGGGAAGACCTCGCGGAAGACCGCCTCGAGGCCCTGCGGCTTGCGCTGCTTCTCGGGAATGCCTTTTTGGAGGAAGTCGAGATACGAGGTGATTTGAATCTCGATGAGATTCGGCGGCTGGATCACTTCGCGGAGTTTGCCGAAGTTTACGCGTTCGGTGTGGTTACGGTCGGCCATGAGAATATCCCGATGAAGATTGCGGAACGAAAGGAGGGAGCGACGCCAACGAGAGTCAGCGGGCGCGACTGGCAGCGGACAAAAGAACTGAAAGGAAAATGGCAAAGGACAGGCCGCATGAGAGCGCGGCCTGTCCTGAAAAAACCGGTAGTTTTGCGAGTGAGATCGCCAAGCTTCGCGGTGCTTACTTGAGCTCGACTGCGGCGCCGGCGGCCTCGAGCTTCTTCTTGATTTCCTCGGCCTCGGCCTTGGGAGCGTTCTCCTTGACCGGCTTCGGCGCGCCCTCGACGAGATCCTTGGCTTCCTTGAGGCCCAGGCCAGTGATGGCGCGGACTTCCTTGATGACGCCAATCTTGTTTGCGCCGGCAGCCTTGAGGATGACGGTGAACTCGGTCTGCGCTTCGGCGACGACAGCAGGACCGGCGGCCGCGACGGGACCGGCGGACGCGGCAGCGGCGGCGGACACGCCCCACTGGCCTTCGAGAGTTTTGACGAGTTCGGAGAGCTGAATAACAGTCTTACTGTTCAGCCACTCGATGCCTTGTTGATCTGTGATGGTGCTCATGTTGATTTCTGCTGGGGCCGGTTAGCGGTTTCGAAGAGTGAAACGCGTTTAAGGGACGTATCCCCTAGCCTGCCCCCTTGGATGGTTCTGCTTCACGGACTCCCGGCGTAGATCGCACGGGCACCCGCAAAAATTGTTTTGGTTAAAGGGTGGGTTAGGCGGCCGGCGTGGAAGGCGCGGCCGGAGCGGAAGGCTCGGCGGGAGCAGCCGCAGCCGGCGTCTCCTTCTTTACCCTAGCATCGAGCACGCGGACGAAGGCCGCGGCGTTGCTCTTGAGGAGACCGAGAAACTGCGAGCGCAGCGCATCGAACGGCGGCAGGTCCGCGATCTTCGCGAGATCGGCGGCGGTGATCAGCTTCCTGTCGATCACGCCGATCTTGATTTCGAGCTTCTGCTTGTCCTCGAAAAATTTCTTCAGGATTTTCGCGACGCCGGCGGAGTTCTTGCCGCCGACAATCACGGCCGTGGGGCCGATCAGGGCGGACTCGAACTCGGGCAGGCCGAGCGCCTTGGCGGCGACGCGGAGCGAGCTGTTCTTGACGACGTGAAACTCGGCCTTCTCGGCGGTGAGGCGCTTGCGCAGCTCGGCGGTGTCCGCGACGGTCACCTTCGAGAAATTCGTGAGGATGACGTAGTCGGACTTTTTGAGGTGGGTATCGACCTCGGAAATCAGGTATTGTTTTTCGGCTCTCATGGGCGGGCTGCTCAGTATTTGCTGAACTCGGTGGAAGCGACTTTCACGCTCGGGCTCATGCTCGAGGAGATGGTGACGACCTTGATGAACTGGCTGCCCTTGAAGGTCGGGGGCTTGGATTTGCCCACGGCTTCGAGGACGACCGCGGCATTTTCGAGAATCTGCGCGGGGGTAAATGAACGCTTGCCGACTCCGACACCGATGTTCGCGGTCTTGTCCATCTTGAACTCCACGCGGCCGGCCTTCACGGCCTTGATGCCGGCGGCGACATCATCGGTCACGGTGCCAGCCTTGGGATTCGGCATGAGGCCCTTGGGGCCGAGCACGCGGGCGAGCGTGCGCACCGTCTTCATCGCCTCGGTGGTCGCGATGGCGACGTCGAACTCAAGCCAGCCGTCGCTGACTTTCTTCATCAGGTCGGCGAGGCCGGCCTCATCCGCACCGGCGGCGAGGGCCTTCGGCGCATCGTCGGTGAAGACGATCACGCGGACTTTCTTGCCGGAGCCATTGGGCAGGGGCGTGGTGCCGCGGACGTTCTGCTCGCCGGAGGCGGCATCGACGCCGAGGAGGAAGGAAAGCTCGACGGTTTCGTCGAACTTGGCCTTGGGAAATTTCGCAAGGATTTCGATCGCTTCCTTAAGCGGATAATCCTTGGTGAGGTCAGCGACCTTGAGGGCGCTGTTGTAA
>JANXSC010000498.1 GCA_025352845.1 Opitutaceae bacterium | reverse complement strand
CGCCTGCCTAAATCGCTCGGCATCGCGCCGCACCGCACCGCCGCGACCCTCAACACCGAGGACATTATGCCCACGCTCCTCGCGCTCTGCGGCCGGCCCATCCCGAAAAGCGTCGAGGGCCTCGACTTCACCGGGCACCTCCGCGGCGGTGCAGATCCCTCCGGCGGCGCGACGATCATCCGGTGTGTCTCGCCCTTCGGCGAATTTACCCGCGACAACGGCGGCAAGGAATACCGCCAGCTCCGCACCGCGCGCTACAGCTACGTGCGCGACCTCGCCGGCCCGTGGCTCCTCTACGATCACGAGCGCGACCCCTACGAACTCGACAACCTCGTCGGCAAACCCGAGCACGCGAAACTCCAGGCCGAACTCGATGCTCGCCTGAAAACAAAACTCGCCGAACATCGCGATGAGTTTCTCCCCGGCCCCGACTACATCGCGAAGTGGGGCTACAAGGTCGGCGCCAACGGCACCGTGCCTTATTCACCCTGAGGCTTGGAGCCTATCCGAATAACAGGGTTTGGGCGGTCCGGGGAGCACACGCGTCCCGCGTGTTGATTCGGGCGTCTGGCCCTAATTTCCGCTCTCCGCGCGGTCCGGCGGGGCGGCGGCACCGGCCGAGCCAGGCGAAGGTGCGCTCGACGACCTGGCGGCGCGGCAGGAGTTTGTAGTGGGAGAGTTTGGTGCCGTGCTTGATGATTTCCAGCCGGGTGCCGCGGCTGGGGCGCATCGCCCGCACCCAAGACACTAGCGCACCCGCGCCGTCAGCCCAGATGCAGCGCAGCCAGCCGAAGCGGCGGCGCAACGTGGCGAGCCGCAAACGGGTGCCGGCGCGATCCTGCACATTCGCCGGATGGACCCAGACCAGGAGGATCAGGCCCAGGGTATCGACCAAAATATGCCGCTTTCGTCCCGCCACCTTCTGGCCAGCATCGTAGCCGCGCACGCCGCCGGACTCTGTGGTGCGCACGCTTTGTGCGTCGAGGATCGCAGCCGTGGGGGCTTTTTTTTACCCGCTGGGAGTCGCACGGCGTCACGCAGCGCGTCGTTGAGCCGCGACCACACGCCCTGTTTTTTCCAGCGGGCGAAATAGTGCCAGACCCGCTGCCACGGCGGCAGGTCGTTGGGCAGCATCCGCCACGCACACCCGCTGCGCACCAAATGGAAGATCGCGTTCAAGATGGCGCGCTTCGGATATTTTTCCGGTCGACCGGGCCGGCGCGCCCGCGGAATCAAGGGGGCGAGGAGCGTCCACTCCCCGGCGCGCAGATCACTCGGATACGTTTTCGTTCCACCAGGTTTTTCCACCCGTAGTTTCGATCATAGGTCGATCCCCCACGCGATCCTTAACTTTGGCAGGGCTTTTTCGCCGCCCTCTAAAGGCGATTGGTATTACGCTCAAAAATCCGCGCCCAGCGTCAGCCGGTAGTTGCGCGGTTCGTTGAGATAGACGCGGAGGTAGCCGTTTTCCTGCGCGTTGTAACGGCCGACGCCGACGAGGTAGGAGTTGAACATGTTCTTGAGGTTGAGCTGAACGTTCATCGGCGTGTTGAGGCCGGGCATTTTGAAACGGTAGCCGGCGAACGAATCGGCGTAGAGCGTGGGCGTGCCCCAGAGCGCGCGGCCATTGATCGAGGAGTATTTCGTGAGGTTGCGGCTTTGGTAGCGGCCGGCGCCACCGACGAAGAAGCCCTTGAGTTTTCCCTCGGCGAAGCGATACCGGGCGGTGAGGTTGGCCTTGTAGGGGCGCGTGCCGAAGGGGTTGTTCTGCGTGGTGGTGATGGTGTCGAGGTTCTCATGCGCGGTGGTGATCTGCGTGTTGATGGTGCTGAGGAGGGCGGCGTCGCCGGCGGCGGCGGCGCGCCACTTGGGCTCCCATTCGGCGAAGTAGTCCAGAATCTCGCTGAAGAAATTCTCGCGCTTCCGATCCGAGTAGGAAACGCCGAGGCGGAGCGTGAGCGCCTTCGTCGGGTTGGCGATGAACTCGGCTTCCCAGCCCTTCGTCACGGCGTCGATGATGCCGGCGTTGTAGAACTTCAGCTCGGAGTCGTATTGCGCCTGCGTGATGCGGCGGGCGTTGAGGAGCGCGTTGTAGATGTTGAGCATCGCGGTGCCGCCGAGCGTGGTGCTGGTGTTGACGGAGAGGCCATCGGGGATCACGGCGGCATCCTTGGTCTGGCGCGTCTCGTAAGTGCTGAAGCGGAAGAAGAGCCGGTCGTCGCCGAGCACGTCGATCATGAGGCCGTAGTCGTGGCCGAGGCCCTCGGTGGGCGGCGGCGTTTTTCCCGTCGGGAGCACGGTGCGATCGAGGCGAGGCGTGCCGCTGTTTTTCGATTGGTTGTAGAAAAACGAGAGGCGCGAGGTGGCGTGGAGCACTCCGCCCGCGGTGAAGGTCTTCGGGCTGTATTTATTCGTCTCCACGGTGCCGTCGAAATCCCACTCGTTGAGCACGAAGCGGCCGGACGTGTAGCGCGGGTCCTTCGGATCGGCGATGCGGCCCTGACCGAAGGTGTCGAAGGTGATGTGATCGACGCGGTAGCCGAGCGTGGTGACAAGGCGCTCCTTCCACCAGTAGCTTTGCGCCGCAAACATGAGCGAGCGGGCGTCCTGAATCGTGTGGATGTTGGAACGCGTGCGTGCCACGAACGGCGAGCGCACCGTGCTCGTGCCGACGGCGAACGGCGTGATCGCCTGCGTGGGGTCGGCGGCGTAGTAGGTGTTGAAATCGCCCTCGGTCACGTAGCGGCGGCGCCACGGCTGGTTGGCGGCGGCGTCGGGATTGGCGGCGTTGGAGAGCGCCTGGTTGTTTTGATCGACGAGGATTTCGTTTTGCCAGCGGCGCAGGCGATCCTGCCGCGCGCCCTCGGCGAGGCCGGCGATACGGTGGCGGCCGAACCATTTGCCGAGGTTGAGTTCCCACGCGACGCTGGCGCGCAGCGTGTAGTTGATGGCCTTGACCGGATCGCGGCCCCAGTTGTCCTCGAGGTAAATCTGGCGC
>JANXSC010000439.1 GCA_025352845.1 Opitutaceae bacterium | reverse complement strand
CCCGACGATTTTCACCAACGACTACGGCACCACCGATGTCGCTGACTGCCTCGCCGCCGCGGACTACCTCGCGCAGCAGGACTTCGTCGATGCGAAGCGCACCGGCCTCCTCGGCCACAGCCGCGGCGGCATGATCACAGTGCGCCTGCTCCAGAAATTTCCGCAGCGTTTTCAGGCCGCCGTGGAAATCTGCGCGCTCCTCGATTTCGTCGCCTACATGAGCTACAAGCCCGATTCGCGCCGCCGCGAAATCGCCGTCGACAAGGGTTTCGGCGGCAAGCTCCCCGACAAGAATCTCCCCGCCTACATCGCCGTTTCCCCGATCAATTTCGTGCCCGCGATTCAGACGCCGCTCCTCTGCCTCGCCGCACGCGGCGACACCCTCGTGCCCTTTCAGCTCAACACCGAGCGCCTCATCGATCTCCTCAAGGCCCACGGCAAAACCCACGAGTCCCACATCTACGACCATCCGATCGGCAGCCACTCGTTTCTCTTCGCCGACACGCCCGACGCGCGCGACGCGTTCGAGCGGAGCTTTGAATTTATCGGAAAATACCTGAAGCCATAGACGGCCATCGGCATTCTTGCCGCGGCTCCTTTTCGTTCATGAAAACTATCCCGCGGCTTTTCGCGACCGGCTGCCTCACCCTCTCGTTTGCCGTTGCCGCTGTCCCCGTGGACCTCGGCGGCCTCACGCCAACGAGCGAGATCCGCGTCACTCACAACGCCGCCAGCGACCTGATCACGCTCGATTGGCCGGCGTCCACATCGCCTGACGGCGCGCGCGCCAGCGTCACGCTCAATCTCGGCAAAGACAAACCGCTGCTCGAGCGTCTCGCGTGGCAGGTGTCGGCGACTGCACCGCGCACGACCGTGGCCGAAAATCTCACGCCCCTGACCATCCTCACCGTCGGCACCCGCGATCTTACGCGCAACGGCTGGATGGTTTTCTTCGACAAGGTCCACACGCGACCCTCGCAGCGCTTCCCCGCGCAGCTAAACCCAACCGCCGCGCGCGTCACGTCCACCGCCACGCGCGCGCGCATCGCGATCGACGGCCTCAGCGCGGGTTCATTTTCCGGCCGCTACGAAATCACGATCTTCTCCGGTAGCCCGCTCGTGATGGCCGAGGCCGTCCTCTCCACCAAGGAGGAGAGCCGCGCGATTCTCTACGACGCCGGCCTCGTCGCCCCGATCAACCGCGTCACGCGCTACGTGTGGATCGATCCGCGCACGGGCGCGCAGACGGCACTAACCGACACTCCCGCCAGCGTGCGTGCCGCGCGCCACCGCACCGTCGCGATGGAATTTCCCGGCGGCAACGTGACGATTTTTCCGCCGCCGCACCGCTACCTCTACCCGTTGGATTTTGCGGACAACTTTGGTTTCAACTGGCTGGGCCGCCACTACGACGCCGCGTTTCCCGGCGATGGCATCGGCGTCCGCCAGCCGCCCGCCGGCGACAACCGCTACGTCCCGTGGGTCAACGCCCCGCCCGGCACCGAGCAGCGACTTCCGATTTTTTTCCGTTTCGGCCCCAGCGATGGCCCGAGCGAAATCGCCGCCGTGATGACCTACACGCGTGGCGACCGTTTCGCGCCGCTCCCCGGCTACAAGACCTTCACGAGCCACTACCATGTCGAGCACACGCTCGATCTTCTCGCGCGGCAAAAGGCCGCCGGCACGACCGCGCTGCCGGAGGATTTGCGCGAGCCCGGTTTCGTGCGTGCTTTTCGTGCCGCGGGAATCGACATCGTGCACCTCGCAGAATTCCACGTCGGCGGCACGCCGCGCCTCGGGACTGAAGAGCGCCTCCGGCAATTGCGCCTCATGCACGCCGAGTGCGCACGGCTCTCCGGCGAAAAATTTCTCCTGCTCCCCGGCGAGGAGCCCAACGTCCACCTCGGCGGCCACTGGATCAGTTTCTTCCCGAAGCCCGTGCTGTGGGTCTTGCATCGTCCCGCGGACAAACCGTTCGTCGAAACAAACGCCGCGGGCGAAACGATCTATCACGTCGGCAACCCGGCCGATGTGCTCGCGCTCATGCAACGCGAGCGCGGCCTGATGTGGACGGCGCACGCACGCATCAAGGCCTCGATTCCATTTCCCGACGGCTATCGCGACACGGAGTTTTTCAAGTCACCGCACTTCCTTGGCGCCGCGTGGAAGGCGATGCCTGCCGACTATTCGCGCGACACGCTGGGCTGGCGCGTGCTCGATCTCCTCGACGATATGAACAATTGGGGCGCCGATAAACGCGCGCTCGGCGAGGTGGATGTTTTCAAAATCGAGCCGCACTCCGAGCTCTACGGCCACATGAACGTGAATTACCTCAAGCTCGACCGCCTCCCGCGCTTCGGCGATGGCTGGCAGCCCGTGCTCGACGTGCTGCGCAGCGGCGAGTTCTTCGTCACGACGGGCGAGATCCTCGCGAGCGATGCGCGCCTCAGTCGCCCCGGCTCCGGTCCGGCGAATCTCTCCGCGCAGCTCGCGTGGACCCTTCCCCTCGCCTTCGCCGAAGTGATTGCCGGCGACGGCACGCGCACGGTCCGTCGCCGCGTCGATCTGTCCGACACCACCGCGTTCGGTGCACGCACACTCAGCGTCGACCTGCCCGCCGAACCCGTTCTGCGCTGGGCACGCCTCGCCGTCTGGGATGTCGCGGGCAACGGCGCTTTCACTCAACCCATCGCGCTCAAGTAACGCGGGCGGCGCGCGCGGCACGGCGGTTTTTTCTCCGCGAATAGTCTTCTCTGCCGGCCCCGGCGTTGGGCACAATAGGAGCGCATGATTCAAACCTACTCGATCGCTGTGCTTGGCGGCGACGGCATCGGCCCCGAGGTCGTCGCCGAGGGCCTCAAGGTTCTCCGCGCCGTCGAAGCCCGCGTCCCCGGCGTAAACTACCGCTTCGTCGCGCACTCCGTCGGCGCCGCTGAATTTCTGCACAGCGGCGACCCGCTCTCCGCCGCCACGCTCGAAAAAATCAAGGAGGCCGACGCCATTTTGCTCGGCGCGATGGGCCTCCCCGAGGTGCGCTGGCCGAGCGGCGTCGAGATGACCCCGCAGATCGACCTCCGGGAAAAACTCGATCTCTACAACGGCGTGCGCCCGATCAAGCTCCTCCACGAAACGCACACGCCGCTCAAGGGCTACGGCGGCGCGGCCGGCAAGCCCATCGACTTCGTCATCGTCCGCGAAAACTGCGAGGGCCTCTTCTCCGAGCGCCTCACGCCGCGCCCCGCCGGCCGCGATTTCGAGACCGACACGATGAAAATCACGCGCCGGGGCGCGGAGCGCATCTGCCGCGAGGCCTTCAAGCTCGCGCAGTCGCGTCGCAAACTATGCACGCTCGTGGACAAGGCCAACGTCCTCCCCTCGATGGCGTTTCTCCGCAAAATCTTCGACGAGGTCGCGCGCGATTTCCCCGACGTGCGCACCGAGCGCGTTTACGTCGATGCCATGGCGCTCTTCCTCGTGCAGCGCCCCGAGACGTTCGACGTGATGGTCACCGAAAACATGTTCGGCGACATCCTCTCCGATCTCGCCGCTGGCATCATCGGCGGCATGGGTATGGCGCCCTCGGCCGACATCGGCGACGACTACGCCGTCTTCCAACCCTCGCACGGGACCGCGCCCACTATTGCCGGCAAGGGCATCGCCAATCCCATCGCGACGATCCTCTCCGTCGCCATGATGCTCGCGTGGCTCGGTCATCCCGAATCGATCCGCGGCGCGCGCCTGATCGAACGCGCCGTCGAGCGTGTGCTCGCCGATCCCGCCCACCGCACCGCCGACATCGGCGGGAAACTTTCCACCGCGCAAATGGGCAATCTCGTTTGCCAGGCGCTCACCTGAAAACGGGCAAAAACTGGCCGTATGCAACACCAAGGTCTCGACCACCTCGCCATCGCCGTCCCGTCCACCGATGAGGCGCTGAAAATCTGGCGCGACCAACTCGGCTTTCCCGTCGTGTGCAGCGAAGTCGTCAATGGCGGCGCGATCCGCCTCACGCACCTCGACCTCGGCAACACCCACCTCCAACTCGTCGAGCCGCTCGCCCCCGGTCACCCGCTCCACGCGTGGCTCGCGCAACACGGCCCCGGTTTGCACCACTTCTGTTTCAAGGTCGCCGACGTCGCCGCCTCGCACGCCGAACTCGTCGCCGCCGGCTTCGCCCCCGCCACTCCGCTCCCGCATCAGGGCACCATGGGCAAGCGCGCCCTCTTCCTCGCCAAAGCCGCGACGCAAAACGTGCAGGTGGAGATCACGGGTCGCTGATCCCGGGCCCGCGTATTGCAGGCTGGCTCTTCCGCTTTGCCCCGCATAATTTTCCCTATGAAACGTCTCCTGATCGCCTTCATCGGTAGTCTCATTGGACTGGTTGCCTCTGCCGCCGAAACCGCCCGCCCAAATTTCGTCCTGATCAACATCGACGATCTCGGCTACCGCGAGATCGGCGCCTTCGGTTCCAACAACCGCACGCCCAACCTCGATCGCATGGCTGCCGAGGGGCGCAAACTCACGAGCCACTACGCCGCGCCGGTCTGCTCGCCATCGCGCGCCGCGCTCATGACCGGCTGTTACCCGAAGCGCGTGCTGCCGATTCCGCACGTGCTTTTCCCGAATGCTGCCGTCGGCCTCAGTCCCGACGAGCACACGGTTGCCGACGTGCTCCGCGGGGCCGGCTATGCCACCGCGTGCATCGGCAAGTGGCACCTCGGCGATCAACCCGAGTTTCTGCCGCGCCAGCAGGGCTTCGATTACTACTTCGGCCTGCCCTACTCCAACGACATGGGACCGGCCGAGGACGGCACGAAAAGCGATTTCGGCAAATCCCCGAACGCCGCCCAAACCGCGAAGGCGAAGAGCGCCGCACCCAAGAAAAACGCCGCGCCCGCCTTCGACGAAACCGGCCAGCGCGCCCCGCAGCCTCCGCTCGCGCTGATCGAAAACGACACCGTGATCGGCCGCATCCGCGCCGTCGATCAGGTGCCGCTCGTGCAGCGCTACACGGAGAAAACCATTTCGTTCATCCGCGAGCGCCGCGACAAACCGTTCTTCGTTTATCTCGCGCACAACGCCGTGCACTTCCCGCGCTACCCTTCCGAAAAATTCCGCGGCCAGTCGCCCAACGGCCTCCTCGGCGACTGGGTGCAGGAGATCGATTGGAGCGTCGGGCAGGTGCTCGACGCGCTGCGCGAGCTGAAGCTCGACCGGAATACGCTCGTGCTCTTCGTCTCCGACAACGGCGGCCCCGTCGGCCAGGGCGCGAATAATTTTCCCCTGCGCGGCGCGAAGGGCTCGACGTGGGAGGGCGGCGTGCGCGTGCCCGGACTCGCCTGGTGGCCGGGGAAAATTCCCGCCGCCTCCTCGACCGACGCCATCACCACGATGATGGACGTGCTCCCGACCTTCGCGCGCCTTGCCGGCGCGACGCTCGCCTCGAATCGGAAAATCGACGGCGTCGATCTCTGGCCTGTCCTCACCGGCGCGCCCGCCACGCTACCGCGTGACACGTTTCTTTATCACCGCGGCCTGCTGCTCGAAGCCGTCCGCTCCGGCCCGTGGAAACTACACCTCGCCAGCGGCGAACTCTACCACCTCGACACCGACATCGGCGAAGCCACCAACGTCGCCGCGCAAAATCCAGACATCGTCCGCCGCCTCACCGCCCTCGCCGACGCGTCGAACAGCGACCTCGGCCGCGACGGCATGGGCCCCGGCGTCCGCGCGCTCGGCCGCGTGAAAAATCCCATCCCGTTGATCGCTGCCGACGGCACCGTCCGCGCGGATGTCGCCGGCCCGGTGAAGAAATTTCCGTGAACCCGATGAATCTTCTTACTACCGCCGCTTTCGCTGGCCTTCTCATCCTTGGGTCAAGCTTGAGTGCGCAGAGCAACGGCATTCCGTCCGCCGCCGACGCCACGCGCAACGCCCGCATCAAATGGATCAACGAGCCCAAGCCCGGCCAGCTCCCCGAGGGCGTCACGCACCACACGTTTCGCAGCGCAGCGCTCGGGCAGGAGGTCGGCTACTGCATCTATCTCCCACCCGGCTACGCGGCCGACCCCACCCGGCGCTATCCCGTCATCTACAATCTCCACGGTGCCGGCGGCAACGAGCTGCACAGCTTCACCGACGCACGTGCGCTCCACGAGGGCATCGTCGCCGGCCGCTGGCCCGCGATGATTATGGTGCTGCCCAACGGCGGCGCGGCCACGTTCTACAAAAATTCCGCCGACGGAAAACTTCCCGCCGAGACGCTCATCATCCGCGAACTCCTCCCGCACATCGACGCCACCTACCGCACCGTCGCCACACGCACCGGCCGCGCGATCGAGGGTTTCTCGATGGGCGGCCGCGGTGCCACGCGCCTCGCGATGAAATACCCCGAGCTCTTTTGCTCGCTCCACAACCAGGCGGGCAACGTCATGCACCTGCTCGACCTCTACGACCCGAAGAAGCCCGACGTCTATCCCAACAACTACCTCGGGCCCGACCGCGCGCGTTACGAGGAAAACGACGTCTACGCGCTCATCCGCAATAACTCCGCCGCGATCAAGGCCGGCACTCGCATCCGCATCACCTGCGGCACGCGCGACGACGGCCATCTGCCCACGGTGCGCGACTATCACGCCGCCCTCCTCGCCGCCGGCATCGACCACACCTACCTCGAAGTCGAGGGCCTCGCCCACGAGCACGACAAGCTCGTGACAATGTTTCGCACCACGTGGTTCGACTACCACGCCGAGTCCTTCCGCCGCGCGGCGAAGTGAGGAAACTCTGTTTCACTCCTTCAGCGACTGAATCCACTCCGCGAGCAGTTTCACCCCCTCGGGATCAGGTGTCCGCGAAACCACCGGTGGCATCTGCCCCGCGCTGCGGAGCGCCATGCGGGTGATGAGCACACTTCGTCCCGCCGCACCGGCTGCGATCACCTGGGCGCCAGCCAGGCCAAAGTCACCGTGGACTGCCGGCTCACCGATGGCCCGCATGCGGTTCGTCGGAGTGGCGGGATCGAAGTTCATCGCGCTGTTGCCGCCGCCCGAGGTCGTGTGGCAATGCGCGCAATTGATCGCGAGGTAGCTGCGCGCGCGCTGTTCGAGCGAGGCCTGCGCATCAGTCGCCACCGCGAGTCGCCGCATCTGTGCCGGCGCCCGCGGCAGCAGCGCGACGGCCGTTGCGAGCCGTTGCGCCGGCTGAGTCGGTGACTGCGCCGCTCGCCGCGGCGGAGCCGATCGCAAGAGGCCCATTGCTTCCCAGCGTGCGAGTTGATCGCCGCGGTTGAGCTGACCGTCGTGCAGCGTCAGTGAAAAATTCGCCTCGCGCGTGTGGCACATCATGCACTCGGCCCGGCTCGGCACTCGCCACGGTTGGCCGCTGGCAAGCGTAAGATCGGCTCCGGTCTTCGGCGCGAGCGTGGCGTCGCGCTGCGCGTCGTCCCAGCGATAAGTGTAGCCGGACCAGTCGCCCTGCCGCCGCACGAGCAGGCGCGTTTCGATTCGCCGCCCCGAGTGCGTGAGCGTTTGCGCGAGCACGGTGCCGTTGGGAGCGTCCCACGCTTTGTTCGGAGTGATGGCGAGCGCGCCGTTGCCCGGGATAGCCAGATGATGCACGCTCGCGGCCCCGTCATGCCAACCCGGCGCGTTGATCTCATACGCCAGAACGCCGGGTGCCGGCGTGAGTCGCGCGAGATCGGCAAAGAGCCCCGCCTCGCTCAGACGCTGCGGAAACTCAACGGGAGGCGTCGTGCGCACGGGTGCGCGTTCCAGCCGATATAGGCCGCCGCGGGCGGGCGCGTTCGCCCGCGGGCTGCCGTAGTCCACGAGCACAATTTCGCCTTCGGCATCGCCGGTCACGTGCGTGAGTGCGAACGGCGTGTCGACGAGTTCGCGCGTCCACTCGAGTTTTGCGCCGTCGTGTTTCGCGGCCCACACGCGCCCGGTGCCAAAATCCCCAAAGACATACGCGCCGGCCAACTCGGGAAATTTCCGGCCGCGATAAACGATGCCACCTGTGAGCGATCGAAATTCCGCGTGCGAAAACTCCAGCGTGGGCGGCGTGATCGGGTGTGGCCCGGGCGTGCGACCGGCGATGTGCCGGTGGCTGCCCTCGACCACACTCCAACCGTAGTTCGCGCCGCGCCGCACGAGATGGGCAAACTCCCATGCGTCCTGTCCGTTCTCGCCGCTCCATAGTTGGTCGCTCGCGGCATCATAGGTAAGACGCCACGGGTTGCGCATCCCATAGGCCCACGCCTCCGGCACAAAGCGCGCGTCGTTCACAAACGGATTGTCCGCCGGCACGGCGTAATTTTTGCCCGCAGCCGGATGATCCACGTCGATGCGCAGAATTTTCGAACGCATCGAACTCGGATCCTGCCCAACGCGATCGCGGTCGTTGTCAGTCGAACCGTCGCCACTGGTCACAAAGAGGAGGCCGTCGCGACCAAACGCGAGACCGCCGCCATTGTGGCCATCACTCGGCCACTCGATGATCACGCGCCGCGTCGCCGGGTCGACTTTGCCGTCGCGAAAAATGTAGCGCAGCACATGCGAGGCGCGCGGCGGACCCGAGCGCGGGCCGTTGGCGCCGAGAAAAACAAAACCGTTCTCCGCGAATCGCGGATGAAAGGCCAGGCTCGTCACCTGATCGTCGGGCTCGATTAGCACCTCCGCGTCGCTGCCGTCGCCTTCGGCGCGCATCCGGCCGATGCGCATGGGACTGCCCCAGCCGCCTTCCTGATCGATGAACCACACGAAGCGGCCGCCGGGCTCGGGCACGAGCGCCACCATCGAACGCGCATCGAGCCGCGGCCATGCCGGCGCGGTGGCGAATGCCTCGGGTCCGTCGGGCGTGTCGAGCAGTCGCGTGTTTTTCCAGAGTTCGCGTTTGATCGCAGGCGGCCCGACGAAGCGCAGCGGCACGTATTCCTCGGTGCGATGGAAACTCGGTTTCGTCAAAGGCGCCACGCTTGAGAGTTCCTGTGCGGCTCCGGTGCCGTTGACGCGGGTCAGATTCACGCGCCACAGCTCACCCGGTCCGGGCCGACCGCCGGTCGGCGCAAAATCCGACCACGGGATGCGTCCCTCCACCGTCCAGCCCGAGTCGCGATCGGTCGAGTCGTTGAGCGTGCCGCGCACGGTGACCTTCGCGTCCACATGAAATCTCCCCTCGCGCAACTGCTCCGGTTTCCGTCGGCTCTCGGCATCCGGGAAAAATGCGTCGAGCACCGCAGCAAACGGATTCACCTCAAACTCGTAGTAACCTGCGTGTGCCTCCGACGGCTTGAGGAAAATCTCGAACACATCGTTGTTCCACATCGGGCCGTCGGGCTCGCGCACCTCAGCCGTCACATCCGCATCGTCCATCTCCGCGAGAAAATAGATCCACTCGCGATCCCACAGCAGGCGCGCCCGCGTGCCTTCCTTCGCCACTGGCGCGCCCGGTGACCAGTATCGCATGAAGCCCGTGCTCACCGTGGCGCGCTGCCACACCGCGTCGTCGCCGCGTCCGTCAATGACGGGCGCGACATCGGTCCAGTGGCATTCGATTTCCGCCGCAATGGCAGACGAGACGACAACGAAGAGAACACTCAGCAAACGAACCAACGATGAGGGGTGGCGCATGCGGGAAATACCATTCCGCATATTTCCGGGCACGGAAACCATGAAATTCCCCACCCTTTGATTAGCCGGTGATTGCGGCCGGGCCGCCGATTGCGTTGCTTCGCCGCCGTGAAGGCCATCCCCCAACGCCATTCCCTCGTCGGCCAGACGGTGACTTGTCTCCGAACGGCCCTCGCCGGCGGCCAGTGGCGTGAATGGCTGCCGGCCGAGCGCACGCTGTGCGAAATGCTGCAGGTGAGCCGCAGCACGCTCCGGCGCGCCCTGGAACAACTGCAGCGCGACGGCGCAATCCGCGCCGAACACGGTGCGGGCCATCGCATCCTCCCGCGCGCCACGCGCGCCCGCGGCAATCTGCGTTCACACGATGTCGCGCTGCTCACACCCGAGCCGCTGGAGCGGATGCGACCCTCGCAAACCCTCTGGATCGACGAACTGCGCGCCATGCTCAGCGAACGCGGCTGCCGGTTGCACCTCTTGCACGGGCGGCAATATTTTCGCACCAATCCCGGCGCAGTTCTTGAAAAACTGGTGCATCAGCATCCACACGGTTGCTGGATTCTCGCCCTCGCTAATGCCGGTTGTCAGCAATGGTTCGCGCGTCGCGGCTTGCCCTGCCTCATCGCCGGTTCGTGCCACGCGGGCATCGATCTTCCGTTTCGCGATCTCGATCATCGCGCGATGTGCCGGCACGCTGCGGGCCATTTGCTCGGGCTGGGCTACCGTTCGCTCGCACTGGTTGCCCAAAAAACCGGACACGCCGGCGACATCGAGAGTGAGGCGGGATTCCTGGAAGGCGTGCGAAGTTCCCGTCATCCCACGGCGAGCGTCATCGTCTGTCGTCACGACGCGACGGCAATGGGTATTACCCAAATGTTGAAACGTCTCATCGTTCAGAAAAACGGGCCGACCGCGCTGCTCGTGGCCAACGCCTATCATTGCCTGACCGTCGTGAGCGGCCTCGCCCGGCTCGGCGTGCGCATACCCGCCGACATCGCGGTGATTTCCCGTGACGACGATCCGTTCCTTGCTTTTTTGGTGCCGGAACCGGCACGTTACGTCGCCAGCCCGCGGGCGTTTGCACGGAGCCTTTTGCAACCGGTGCTCGAATTGCTCGAGGGCGGAGCGGTGAGCCAGCGCGCCGTGCGGCTCATGCCGCAGTTCGTGCCCAGCGCGAGTGTCGCGCCCGTCGGCGACGGCCCCGACGAGGTCGGAATTTGATACCACTGATTTTCCATTGTCCGGGATCGTGGCAAAGCGCCCAATACCATCGGTCGTCTAGAATTGCTACTCTCCCCAACCCCGCATCCCCATGCAAAGCTCACTGCGTTTTCGCCTCGCTGCGATCATCGCCACCCTGATCGCATTTGTCTTTCCGCTCCACGCCCAACCCGCCACCGGTGTAATCGAGGGTCGCGTGTTCAACGCCGCCACCGGCTCCGCGCTCGCCAACGCGCGTGTCACCGTCGAAGGCACTGGCCGTGAAGTCATCACCGATGCGGCCGGCGAGTATCGGCTCTCCGGTGTGCCCTCGGGCGCGGCTCAGCTTAATGTGTCTTACCTCGGCATGGCGGCGCAAAAAGCGACCGTCAACGTGACCGCCGGCACGCCGGTGCGCCGCGAATTTGAAATGCTCCTCGACCGCGCGGGCCGCGCCAGTGCTTCTGGCGACACCGTAAAGCTCGACGTGTTTACCGTCGTCGAGGATCGCCAGATGAGTGCGCAGGCCATCTCGATGAACGAGCAGCGCACCGCACCCAACATCAAGAACGTCGTCGCGATCGACGAGTTCGGTGACCGCGGCAATGAAAACATCGGCGAGTTTCTCCTGTTCCTCCCGGGCGTGTCGGTCACGACGTCTGGCGCCGAGCCGACCACGGTCGCGATGCGCGGCTTCCCCGGCAACAACACCGGCCTCACCATCGACGGCGCCGAGACGACCGGGACCTTCAACGGCAACAGCCGCGCGCTCGATCTGCGCGAGGTGCCGTTCAACAACGTCTCCCGCGTCGAGATCACCAAGGTGCCCACGCCCGACATGCCCGCCAGCGGTCTCGGCGGTTCGATCAATTTGATCACGCGCAGCGGCTTCGAATCCAAGGTCCCGAAATTCTCCTTCAATGCCTACACGATGTTTCACAACCGCAACGGCCTGACCTTCGATGGCGGGCCGCGCAACGCCTCTGGCGTGACCTCATCGAAATACATCCTGCCGTCGTTCGACTTCAGCTATCTCCGCCCCATCAATCGCAACCTCGCGATCACGATCGGCGGTTCGCGCACGTGGCGCGCCAAGCCGATGGAGACCGGCACCAAGGACACCGACGAGAGCCCGACCTGGGATCAGGTTCGCCTCGTCCAAACCACCAGTCAGTGGAACAGCCTCGCTCAACAATTCCGCACGCTCCAGGGCCAGATCGGCATCGATTGGCGGCTGAAGCAGATCAACACGTTTTCCGTCAGCGCCCAATATCGCAGCTACGCCCTGCCCATTACGCGCAGTGTGCTCGGCTTCGCCTACGGGGCCGGCGCGACGGGCGGCCCGACGTTTTCCCAGAGCGCCATTCCCACCGGCACAGCGCTGCCCGCCGGCACCGTCACCATGAATGGCAGCGGCGAAAACGTCGACATCCTCACCCAGACCAAGCTCTACAATTTCAAATACAAGCACCGCGGCGATACGTGGCGCATCGACTTCGGCAGCTACTACTCCACCTCCGGAACCGATCGTTGGGACATCGACGCCGGCTTCTTCAACATCACGCCCGCCACCATCTCCAACGTCATCCTGCGCGGCGACGGCATCCCGAGCTCCGGCGGCACCATTCCCACGAGCTACTCGGCCACCACTGCGACTGGCACGCCCGTCGACGTCTACGACGGCGGCAATTACTCCATCGTCAGTGGCAACACCAACCAGCCCGACTGGAACACCCAGCGCTACAACTTCAAACTCGACCTCGCACGTGACTTTCTCGGCGCCATTCCCTTCACGCTGAAAGTCGGCGGCCTCGTCGACACCATGCAGAACGACCAGCGCCGTAACCCGAAGACGTGGACGTTCCGCCCCAACGGTGCCACCGATGCCGCCTCGCGCCAGGCCAAGAATTTCGACGTCTTCGACAACGCTTACAACGAAGACGCTCCCAACCTCTTCGGCAGAAAGGTCCGCTGGATCAGCGGCAAGAAACTCTACGAGCTCTACCAGAAAAACCCCGCGTGGTTCGTGACTGACGACGCGCAAATCTGGCAGGACTACGTCACCAATTCGCGCTCGCTTTCCGAGCAGATCGCCGCCGCCTACCTGCGAGCCGATGTGCGGCTGCTCAACAACAAGCTTTGGCTCGTCGGCGGTGTCCGTTTCGAGCGCACGCACGACAAAGGCAGCGGGCCACGCAACGACATCAACGCCCAATACCAGCGCAACGCCAACGGCACCCTCGTCGATGGCAATCCGAACCTGGCGGGTATCCAGCCCGTGCCCCTCTCCACCGACGCGCTCACCCTCCGCAAGCTCCGCTACAAGGAGCGCGCCGCCACCTCCGACCAAGACTACAGCGGCTTTTACCCGAGCCTGAACGCGTCCTACAACATCACCGAAAATCTCATCGTCCGCGCCGCCTACGCCCAAACGCTCGGCCGCCCCAACATCAACAATATCATCCCGAGCACCACCATCTCTGACGCCTCGGCCTCCAATCCCGTCATCACCGTCAACAACTCCGGCCTGAAACCGTGGAGCGCCAAAAGCTACGACCTCTCGATCGAGAGCTACCAGATCAAGGATGGCTTCGGCTCCGTCGGCGTCTTCCAGAAAAGCATCAAGGATTTCTTCAGTTCCGTGACCACGGCTGCCACGCCCGCACTGCTCGAACTCTACGGCCTCGAAAGCGACCAGTCGTTGCTCGGCTACAATGTAACCACGCTCGCGAACGGCGGCGACGCGAAGATCAAGGGCGTCGAGTTTAACTACCGCCAGTCGCTCACGTTCCTTCCCCATTGGGCGCGTGGTCTCCAAGTTTTCGTCAATGCCACGAAGCTTTCCCTCGGCGGCACGCGCACCTCCGACTTTTCGGGCTACAACCCGAAGTCGTTCTCTGGCGGCGTCAATTTCGCCCGGGGCCGCCTCGGCCTCAAATGGACGATCAGCTATTCCGGCGATATCAACACCGGCGCCGTCGCCGCGAGCGCCACCGTGGCGCCCAATACCTTCAACTATCAGGCCAAGCGCACGCGCATCGGCGTGAACGCCACCTACAGTCTCACGAAGCGCTACGGACTCTACGCCTCCCTCGTCGACTGGGGCGGCTTCGTGCAAAATCTCCAGCGCTACGCCCCCACGACTCCAAACTATGCCCGCCCGACGCGCTGGCAGGAACTCGGCTACTACACGAACATTGGCGTGCGCGGGAATTTCTGATCGCCTCGTCGTAGGACGGGGTC
>JANXSC010000434.1 GCA_025352845.1 Opitutaceae bacterium | reverse complement strand
AACGCCTCGCTGATCCCCATCAGCGCGCGCGCCGCGATCAATTCGTTGAACGTCGTCACATGCCCGGTCCACCACGTGACCGCCGACCAGACGAGCAGGCTCGCGCCGATCACGTAGCGCTTGCCCACGCGATCCGCGACGTAGCCGGCGAAGGGACTGAGCACCGCGTAGGTCCACTTGAAACAGCCGAGCACGAGGCCCCAGTCCGCCTTGTTCGCGATGCTCGGGATGTCGGCCACCATCGAGGCCTTCATCGTCGCGAGCATCTGGCGGTCGAGGTAGTTCAGCAGCGCGACGGGAAACAGCAGCGCGACGATGAACCACGCGTAGCGAAGGGCTTTGGCGTCGGGCGCGGGGGGCATCTGCGACAGCGCATCACGCGCAATTCTCGCGCGCAAGCCCGCTGAGGCGGGTGGAGTAACCCGCCTTTGTCATCGCGAAGTGCATGCAGCGCGCCGCGGCGATCCAGCTGGATCGCCACGTATCCGCGTCGCCACCGTCACGTAAGCTCCGGAGTGAGCCCCATCACCAGATCCCAGCGCGCAGAAAGTTCACCGGCCTGCGAGCCCGCGAGCGGCGCGAAGTCCACCGTCACCGCATCGCGCTGGCGCTGATCCTTGATGCCTTTCCACACGCCGTCCTTTTCGTTGCCGGGGTGGCCCTTGATGTAGCACTGCGAGACGAGCTCCTTTTTCCCCTTCAGTTTCACGGCGACATGAATGTGCGGCGTGCGGCCGGGATACGGCACCGGCTTGATCGTGCGGAAAACATATTCGCCGCTCGTGCTGGTGACGAAGCGGCCGAAGCACTGGAAGTTCGTGTCGCGCTTTTTCCCGGTGCCGCTGTCCTTCGAGTGGAGGTAAACGCCCGTGCTGTCGCACTGCCAGATTTCAATCGTGGCGTTGCGAATCGGGCTGCCCGAGGCGGTGAGCAGGCGACCGCCGAGCCACGTGATTTCGCCGACGGCGGGCGTGAGGGAATCATTCACGACCACAAGATCGTTGTCGGTGTCGAGCGGCAGCTTGTCGGGATAGAACGGTCCCTCCGTCTGCCGCGGCGTGAGCGTGAGCTGCTGGGCGAACAAACCAGGCACGGCAAACATCGCCGAGCCGACGGCGAGCTGGCGGAGAAACTGGCGACGGGGAGCGTAAACGTGAAACAACCGCGGGGCGGAATTCGAGTTCATGTCGGGGAGGGGTGACGCAGAGTGACGGACAAAGTCACAACACAGTCGAGCGTGCGCTTTTTTTCGCGGCACACTACAACCGCGCGGGATCGAGCACAACATGGCGGATTTTTTCGCGTTTCCACGTATAGGTGATGTGGACCGATCCGTCGCGCGCCTGGATGACCGCGGGATAACTGTATTCCCCCGGCGCGGCCTCGAGATCGAGGACGTGTTTCCACTCCGCGCCGTCGCGCGAGATCGCAACGCTGAGCGGCGTGCGGCCCTTCGGCGTATGGTTGTAGACGATCAGGTGGCGGCCGTCCGCGAGCGTCAGCGCATCGGTGCCGGCGCTGGGATTCGGAAGCGCGGTGAGCGACATCTCGCCCCACGTCCGCCCGAGATCAGGCGAAACAACGGAGAAGACTTTCCCCTGTCGCGTGCGGCCGACGGCCTGCAATTTTTCGCCGCCGAGAAACAACACGCTCGGCTGGATCGCGCCTATCTTGGCACCGTCGTTGAGGAAGGGAGTTTTGGTCCACGTCGCGCCGTTGTCACTGCTGCGCTCAAAGTAAATGCGCCAGAGGTTCGCCTTGTCGTTGGTCTCGTCGCTCGTCGGCGAGAGGATCGTGCCATCGGCGAGTTGCACAGGTTTGTTTTTGATCGGGCCGTAGATGCCGTCGGGCAACCGGCGGCGCGCGCCCCACGTCGCGCCGCCGTCGGTGGAGGAGAGCACCTCGCCCCACCACGAGCTGGGGCTCGGGCCCACCTTGAAGAACAGCAGCAGCGGGCCGGTCTTCGGCTGGAAGAGAACGGGATTCCAGGTCGGCACACGCGGGCCGGACGGCTGGATGCCGTTGGCGACCTCGACAGGCGGGCTCCAATTTTGCGCATCGTAACGCGAAACCCAGATACCGACGTCGGGATGCTTTTCCCGGGTGCCGCCAAACCACGCGGCGACGAGCTTGCCCGGCCCCGTCTCGACGATGGTCGAGGCGTGGCACGAAGGAAATGGAGCGGTTTCGTAGATGAACTCCGAGCGAATGATCGCGGTCGCGGACGACGACGAAACGACCGAGCCTGCGACCGCACCCATCGTCGTCGCGAGCGTCGCCGCTTCCGGCGCGCTTGGCGCACCGCCGCCGAATTTTTCGCGCGCGACGCGCTTGAACTCGGTGCGGAGCTTCGCGCCGTCGCCGATGAAGCCGGCCTGTTGAATCAGGAAAATCGTGATGAGCCCGCTGCCGGAATCGATGCTCGTCTCGGTGCCGAGCGCGCCGCCGTGGCCGAATTCGCGCGCACCCACCGTAAAGCCGAAGCCGTAGCCGTCCTTGAGTGCGGCGGGCGTTTGCTTGCTCGTCATCGTCTTCACCGCGGCGGTGGAGAGGTAGCGGCGGCCGTCGAGTTCACCGCCGTTAAGCAGCATCCGGGCGAAGCGCGCGACATCCGCCGCCGTCGAAAACAACCCGCCCGCCGGCATCGGGAAACGCGTGCGGTCGGTCAGCGGATAGCGGAGCTGATCGTAAGGCGTTTCCTCGAGATCGGTTTTCGCGGCGTTGGGTTTATAGACCTTCGCCATGCGGCGGACCTGCGCCTCGGTCGGCCAGAACGTCGTCTCCTTCATGCCGAGCGGCTCGAACAGGCGCGTGCGCATGAAGTCCTCGTAGGCCTGGCCGCTCACGACCTCGATGATGCGCGCGGCGGTGTTGATGCCCGCGTTGCTGTAGAGATATTTGCTGCCCGGCTCCCACTGGAGCGGCAACTCCGCGTGGCTCCGCACGGCCGCGGCGAGCGGGAGCGTGTCGAGTGTCGGCTGCTCAAGCGGCGACTTGAAACGAAATCCGCTCGTGTGACTGAGGATGTCGCGCACCGCGACGGGGCGCGACGGCGGGCGCAACTCGGTGCGCCCCTGGCCCAAGTCGACGCTCACCCGCTGGCCCTTGAACTCGGGGAGATATTTCTCCACCGGATCGTCGACGCTCACCTTGCCCTCATCGACGAGCATCATGAACGCCGTCGCCGTCATCGGCTTCGATTGCGACGCGATCCAGAAAACGGTGTCGGGCGCCATCGGGCGTTGCTGCGCGAGGTCGGCGAAACCGAAGGCCTCGGTGGCGAGCACGCCCTGCTTGTTGGCCACGAGCGTCACCGCGCCGGCGACGGCCCTTTGATTGAGGTAGGGCTGGAAAAAATCGCGCAGACTCGGCGCGGTGGCGGCGCGAAGCGGGGCGCACAGCGCGAGGACGAGGAGGAGGAAAAGGGATTTCATGCGAGAGGGAGTTGGGGTCAGCAGCAGATGCCATGAAGGCGGACCAGCGGGCGAAAAACGCCCAACCTGTCCGCCGCTATGACAAACAATGCCAGCTTTGCGAAACTGCTGGAACGCCTGGTGGAAACCAAGGCCGAATCGATCAAGCTGGGAATGGATTTGCCCGCGCGCGACGTGGTCGTGGGCGGGCAATTCGACGGCGCGTTGCCGCACCGCCCCCAGAAAATGACGACCGCCGGGTTGCGGACGCTGGTGCGCGGTCTCCTCGCGGCGGGCCGCCAAGTCTACGCGTGTTACGAGGCGGGCCCGTGCGGCTACGGCCGGCACCGCGCGTTGCTCATCGAACGGGTGTGGCGCCTGACGCGCTGGCAGCCGGACTACCCGCCGGTGAAAGCGCTGGTCGCGGGGATCGCGCGCGGCGCGGCGCAAGCTCGCGGTCGACCTGTGGCGCCGGGCGACCGGCCAGACCACGCCCGAGAAACTCCACCTCATCGTCCCGGCGGAGGTGCCCGCCCGAGCCAACCCCCGCTTTTTTTCCGGAAGCCGACCGCGCCAACGCGCGGGTAAAACTTTCGGAGTGGAAGCGCGCCCGGCACGTCCCTTGGGCTCCAATCCGCCCGGTAATTGTGCCGATGCACTCCGTCCCTTTCGCCCTCCACTTTGCCCCCAGCATCAGGCGCTGGCGCCACCACGCGCGGATAACAGGTTAACTTGGACGACCGCCACGTTCAGGTCCGGGACGTGAGACCCTTCGCAATCCAGGCGCACCCCGCGCCTCGCTCCCTCCAAACCAAGCAGCTAAAAAAGAAAACCACCCAACCCCTTTCCCTCTTACCCGTAGATAAATCAAACCACGCTTTTTCCCGCTTGACCCTCTTGCCATCAGAGCAGGGCGGGGCAGAGACCCGCCCTATAAACGCTCGCTCTAGGCCGGCGAAGTCAGGAGAGCCCGCCCTGCAAAATCAAACAGTCGCCCGCCGATTCAGCTACTGCTTCAAAATCGAATACAGGCTCGCGAAGTCGTCGGTCCACATCGGCGCGTCCTTGCCCGCTGTTTCCGGTGCCTCGGCGGCGTCGCGGATTTTTTCCGTTTGGAGAAAGGCCTTGTTTTTCGTCACGAGCACCCATGTCGTCGCGTAGATCCACCACTCGGGCTCGTTGTCGTCGGAAATGCTCACAGCCTCGAGGTCGAAGTGCTTGGCGAGTTTTTCCACGACCGGGCGGAGGTTGAGGTAGCGGTTGGAAATATGCACGGCGAGCACGCCATCGGGCTTGAGGTGCTGCCAGTAAATCTCGAACGCCTCCTTGGTCAGCAAGTGCACGGGAATCGCGTCGCTGCTGAACGCATCCAGCGCGAGCAAATCGAATTGCTGCGAGTTCTTCGCCTCCAATTCGCGCTCCATCATCAGGCGCGCGTCACCCATCACGACATCGACCTTGCCCTGGCAGTATTCGAGATACTTGAACTGCGTCCGCGCGAGCTGTTCCACCGCCGGGTTGATTTCGTAGATGCGGAGCGAATCGCCGGCGCGCGCATAAACCGCCAGCGAACCCGTGCCGAGGCCGACGAGGCCGATGCGGCGCGGCGTTTCCGGCAGCGCCACCATCGCGCGTCCGACGCCGCTGTTGTCCGTATAATAGGTCGTCGGCATCACGGATTTTTCCGGCTTGGTAAACTGGATGCCGTGCGTCGTCGCGCCGTGGAGCAGCAGCCGGTAGTTGTCCTCGGGATCGTTGGGATAGTAGTCGAGGACCTTGAGCGTGCCGTAGAAATTCCGCGACGCCGTGATCGTCTTCACCGTGCTGCGCTCGTCCCACTGCATCACAAACACCGCGCCGAGCAGCACGCAGAGCACCATCACGAACCCGGCCATGCGCGGCTGCCACTGCTCTTCGATCTCGCGTCGGCGGAAATTGAAAACACAGAGGGCAAACACCACCGCGCCGCCCACGATATACCAGGCGCGCTCCTTGAAAAACGTCGCGAACTCCCCGCCGATTCCCGGGCTGTCGCTAAAGAGCGAGCGCAGGCCCGGCAGCGCGACCGTGATCGCGAGGGCACCGATGCCCGCGGCCAGCGCCAGCTCGCGACTGCGATGGCGAAAGCACAAGACGCCGAGCCCATAGGACAAGAGCCAGTAGCCGATTTGGAGTTCGCGATAGTCGTTGAAGATCGCCGGCGCCGCGATCGCGACGAAGAAGCCGCCGAGCGCGCCGCCCGCCGCGATCATCAGGAAATACGACGTGAGCTGCCGCGGTGGCGGTTTCAAACGGTAGAGTTCGCCGTGGCACACCATGCACGCGAAGAAGAGTGTGGCGGTGTAGCCCGCGATCTGGAGGCGCATCGGCGCATCGGTTCCGGCCGGGATTAACGTGCAGACGCCCGCGACGCCGACCACGAGCAGCGAGACAAAGACACCCCGGTGATACCAGCGCGCGTGATCGAAGCAGATGATGAACGTGAGCAGATACAGGCTCAGCGGCAGCACCCAGAGAAACGGAATGACCGCCACTTCCTGCGAGAGCTTGTTCGTCGTCGCGAGCAGCAGGATCGACGCGATCATCGGCAGCGCGACCCAGAGCAATTTATCGGTGGCGGGAATCGATGCCATTGCATCCGCTGGCGGTGCGGAATCCGTTTCAAATGCGCCGACAGCCGAGGTCGCGGCGGCGTTTTTCCAGACGCGATAGGCGCAGTAGCCGCAGAAAAGCACGAAGGCCACGAGCCCCGCAGACCACATCTGCGACTGCACCTGCCGCGAGAATTTCACCTCGAAATAAATCGGGTAGCTGAGCAGTGCGAGCAGCGAGCCGACGTTGGAGAGCGCGTAGAGCCGGTAGGGCGAGACGCCGGGATTCGTCTGACTGAACCACTGCTGCATCAGCGGTCCCGTCGACGAGAGCACGAAATACGGCAGCCCGATCGTGACGGTGAGCAGGAGCAGAATCCGCCAATTCGGATCGCCCGCGATGTGATCTTTCCAGCCTGCCGAGGGCGTGATGGGGAGCAACGCCAGCGACAGCGCGAGCAGGACGAGATGCAGAATCACCTGCTGCCGCGGCTTGAGCCGCGTGGAGGAAAAGTGGGCGTAGGCGTAGCCGCCGAGCAGGAGCGTTTGGAAAAACAGCAGGCACGTCGTCCACACCCCCGGTCCGCCACCGAACCACGGCAAAATATATTTCCCGATCAGCGGCTGGACCTGAAAGAGGAGAAAGGCACCGGTGAAAATCGTGAGCGCAAAGGGAAGCATGACGGGGAGAGGTGCGGGTTGGAGGGGAGTCGGTAAGGGCGGGTGCCGGGGTAAGCGCGGCATGACGGACGACCGCGGCTTTCGATGCAATGCCACTTTGGTCCGAGGCGCACCCCAGGAAAAAGGGAACCCGCACGAATTTCCGTGAGTCCCTCCCCTTCATGCGTCAGCTTGCCGCCATGAAGATCGTGTCGCTCGTGCTCGCCGTCACCGCGCTGCTCGCGGTGCCCGTGCGCGCCGCCAACGACGACCTGCGCTTCTCCGTCGCGCTCAACGCCACCGAACGCACCGCCGCCGGCCTCGCCAAGCTCACTTCCGATCAGGTGGCGGTGGTCGATGCGCTCGTCCGCCGCGACACGGTGGCCCGCGCCGCCACCGCCGAGACAGTCGCGCGTTTTTCCCAGCGCCTCACCGCCGGCGAACGGCAGACCGCCGGTCTGGCCACGCTCGCCGTGGCCGAAGTTGCGCAACTCGACGAACTCGTCGCCCGCCACCAAGCCGCCCGCCTCGCGCGCACGCTGCTTGCGCCGCCCGTCTATCTTTCCCGCGCGCCACGCATCATCGCCGAGGAGAAGAAAAAGGAGCGCGAGATCCACGGCTCGTTTTCCCTCAGCTACGGCATGGGCAGCGGCGGCTACAGCGAGAAAACCGGCTCGATGGTGCTCACCATGGAAGACCCCGAGCGCCACTACTCCATCACGATCGGCTACAGCGAGTCGCACATCAAGGGCGGCCGTGGCTACTACCGCGACCCGTTCTACGATCTTCCGCGCGCCACCGCGCCCGACGATCCGCTGCGGCCGTAATCAGCTCGGGAGGCCAAAGGCGTGATTGCAAAATAACAATCGCGCTGACTTCGGTTCGCGTAGGTCAGCTCGCTTGCGAGCGGGGATTGGGCGCGCGCAAGCGCGCCGGCCTGCCCCAACGACATTTTGCAAACGCGCGCTACGCCAGCCGCGTTGTGACGCGCACGAGTTCCGTCGCGAGCGCGTCCACATTCTTCTTCGCCCGCGCGTCGAGCAACTGCCCGGCGGCATCGAACGCCTTGTCCGCGTGCGGCAACACGCACTGCGCCGGAATCACGTGACATCCCATGTGGGTGAGCAACTGCCGCGCGAGCGTCATCGACCGAATCCCGCCAAACGCCCCCGGCGACGCCGACACCACCGCCGCCACCCGCCCGCGCAAAGGATTCACGTCCGCCCGCGAACACCAATCGATCGCGTTCTTCAGCAGCGGCGTGATCTGCGAATTGTATTCCGGCGACGCGATCAGCAACCCGCCGTGACTCGCCACGAGGTCGACCAGCTTCTGCCCATTCGCCGGCATGCCGCCGCTGTCCTCGAGGTCGCCATCGTAGAGCGGCAGCGGCAGGTCACGAAAGTTGACCACCGTCACCTCCGCTCCTGCCGCGCGAACGGCCGCGACGGCCACCAAGAGAAGTTTCGAATTGAGCGACTCCCGGCGCGCACTGCCGGAAAATGCGAGAATGCGGGGTGAGGTAGACATGGTGAAATGCGAACGCAGTCGGCGCGATCAACCCAGCGCCTTCAACAATCGCCCGAGTTCCGCGTGCTTCGCCTTTTGGTCGGCGAGTTGTTTGCGGGCGCCTTCGAGGACGGCGGGCGGGGCTTTGCTCACGAAGGCTTCGTTCGCGAGCCGGGCCTCGGTGCCGGCGATGTGCTTCATGAGTTGATCGAGTTCCTTGGTCAGGCGGATTTTCTCCGCGCCGACATCGACGGTGCTGGCGAGATCGAGATAGACGGTGCCGAGCGGCGTGACGACGGCGGGCGCGCCGTCGACTTGGTCGCGGCGGGTAATTTCCGCAGCACCGGCCATGCGCACGAGCTTCGCGAGGTTGCCGGAAATGACGGCCCACTCCGTGTCGCCGGCGATCACGAAGAGCTTCACATCGCGGCGGCTCGCGAGATTGTGGTCGGCTTTGAGCGCGCGCGTCTGCGACACGAAGGCCTTGAGTTTCTCGACCGAGGCCACGGCGGCAAGGTCGAGCCTGAGCCCGCGCGCGATGGACGTCGTCGCGATCTGCGAGGCGTTTTCGAGGCGCACATCCTCGATGAATTTCCCCTCGGAGCCGTAGCCGAGCTGCTGCCAGAGTTCCTCAGTGATGAACGGAATGAATGGGTGCAGCATCAGCAGCGTCTGCCGCAGCACGAGATCCTGGATGGCGAGACAGTTGGCCTTGGTCGCGGGATCCTGCAGCTTCGATTTCGAGACCTCGACATACCAGTCGCAAAAGTCGTTCCAGAAAAATCCGTAGAGCGCCTGCACTGCGGCGCTAAACTCAAACTCGGCGAAGCAGCGATCAACCTCGCGCGTGGTCGCGAGCATCCGGTCGAGAATGGCGTGGTCGTCGGCGTCGAAGCTCGCAACGTCCAGTCGCGTGGCGATGGCGGCAACGGAGGAGTTATCGCCGGCGGGCCCGCTCATCTGGCGGAAGCGGCAGGCGTTCCAGAGCTTGTTACAGAAATTTTTCCCGCTCTCGATGCGGTCTTCCTGAAAGCGGATGTCCTGCCCCTGCGGCGCAATCGACACGATGCCAAAGCGGAGGCCGTCGGCACCATATTTCTCGATGAGGTCGAGCGGGTCGGGCGAGTTGCCGAGCGACTTCGACATCTTGCGGCCCTGCTGGTCGCGGATGATGCCGGTGAAATAAACGTGCTTGAACGGAATCCGCCGCTCGATCGATTCGCCGGGCCGCATGAATTCGAGGCCGGCCATGATCATGCGCGCGACCCAGAAGAAAATGATGTCGGGCCCGGTCACGAGCGTCGTCGTCGGATAAAAATAATCGAGACCCTGCGCCTGCATCTTCTCCTTGTCGGGCCAGCCCATCGTCGCGAAGGGCCAGAGCCACGACGAGGCCCACGTGTCGAGCACGTCGACCTGCACCCAGTTCTCTGGATCGGCGGGGCCGGCGAGCGAGACATGGACTTTTTTCGGATCAGCGATGTCGGCCTCGGTGAGTTTTTCCTTATCGAGACCCTTGCGATACCACACGGGGATCCGATGCCCCCACCAGAGCTGGCGGCTGATGCACCAGTCCTGGATGTTTTCCATCCAGTGCCGGTACGTGTTGATCCAGTTCGGCG
>JANXSC010000403.1 GCA_025352845.1 Opitutaceae bacterium | reverse complement strand
ATTACGAGATTCGTGGAACCACCCACGGCGGCATGCAGCACCATGGCATTGTGAATCGAATCGGCGGAGAGGAGGTCGCGCGTGGTGGTGCCCGCCTTTTCTAGTTCGAGGAGGGCGAGGGCGGAGCGGCGGGCGAGGTCGCGCCAGATCTCGGAGCCTGAGGGCGCGAGGGCGCCGTGGGGGAGCGTGAGGCCGAGGGCTTCGGCGACGACCTGACTCGTCGCGGCGGTGCCCATGAACTGGCAGCCGCCGCCGGGGGAACCGCAGGCTTTGCAGCCCATCTCGGCGGCGTGTTCGAGGGTGATTTCGTCGCGGGCAAAGCGGGTAGCGAGCGTTTGGACCTTGCCGGTGTCCTCGGCCTCTTCGGCGAGGAGCGTGACGCCGCCGGGCACGAGGATGGTTGGGAGATCGGGTGTGCCGGCGAGGGCGAGGAGCATCGCGGGCAGGCCCTTGTCGCAGGTGGCGACGCCGAGCACCCCGCGGCGCGTGGGGAGCGAGCGGATGAGGCGGCGCAGGACGATGGCTGCGTCGTTGCGGTAGGCGAGGGAGTCGAGCATGCCGGCGGTGCCGTTGGTGCGGCCGTCGCACGGATCGCTCACGTAGGCGGCGAACGGAATCGCGCGGTTCGCCGTGAACACGCGCGCGGCCTCCTCCATGAGCAGGCCGACTTCCCAGTGGCCGGTGTGATAACCAAGCGCGATGGGTGTGCCGTCGGGCGCGCGGATGCCGCCCTGCGTGGAGAGGATAAGAAATTGTTTTCCGAGCAGCGCGGCGGGGGACCAGCCCATGCCGGCGTTTTGCGTCATGCCGAAGAGATCGCCGCTGGCCATGCCGGGGAGCGTCGCGGCGTCGAGTGGGAGCGAACCCGCGGGACCCGCGGCGGTGGTGCGGAGCGTGTAGATGGCGTCGCCGGGGGATTCGAGGAGGGGGTCGGGCATGGGGGCGGCGGAAGATGGAGACAAGGAGTGAGGAGAAGACAGTGACAGGGGAGAGAGGAGATTGGAGATGGGGAACGGAGGAACTGTTTTAGGGCTGCGGTTTCGAGCCGCTGGCGAGTTGCGCGCGAGCCAGATTGATTAGCGCTCGCGAGACGAACAAACTCCGGCAATCGCGCAACGCGATCAAGGCGGCGTCGGCTTCAGCGTGAGCAATCAGGCCGACGCGGAACGCGCGAACGATCACTCCCACCGAGCCATGCACGGCGAAGCCGAGGCGTTGCGCTTCGTGCCGCGCGGCGAGATCGTCAGTGGGAAAGATCGATTCGGGGCAAAGCAAGCAGAACGCGAGGTAGTCGAGTTCACCGGCATCTAGCCGAACGAGCAATCGGCCGGTGAGCGCGTTCCGGTTGGCATCGGTCACCGTCACGATTTCCACGTCGAAACCAGCGGGCGGGTGGAACGAGGCCGCCTCTTGCCGAACTCGCGCGGGCACCACGAGCGGGTGAAATTGCTCCAGCAGGTGGGCGTGGCCGATTTCGCCGAGATGGATGAGCGGTCCCGCGTCGCAGACGGCGAGCGGACGGACAATCTTACTCACGACCGCGCAGACCCCAAGCAACGTCGTCGCGCACTGCGTGCCACTCTTGTTCCGCAGGGGCGATGGTCGACTCGCCGACGCGTTCGACGGCCTGCGCGCGTGTGAATTCACCGCGCAAATGCGCCTCGATCACCGCGTCAACGTAGAGCTGTTTTAGACCGTCGCGCAGGGCCTCACTCAAAACGGCACCCGCCTCCGTCCGCTTCAAGCGGACGACCTCGTCGAGTTGGAAGTTCAGGGCCTGGACCATAATACGGAAAACTGGCGGGCTCGGGCGAGTTCTCAAGCTTCAACTCGCGGCTCTCGGAGGGTGAGAAAAAGGAAACGAACTTCAGTTCGGAATTGTCGGTGGCTGATTGCGTGGGTGCCACGCGCGTTTCTCGACGGCGCGAACATTCGGGAAATCTGCGAAACCCTCAAGATAGGAACCGAGCGAATTCAAGACGTGATCGTTGAGGTCGCCGTAAAATGGTTCAATCGGGACATGGTTGCCGTAGTTGCGCTCAACCTTCTCGGGGCTGTCGTCCACGATCAGGATTCGCTCGAGGGAGAATCCGAGTCGCCTGAGTTTCTTCAAATCCTTCACCCAATACTCATTGTGGTGCTCAGCGTCGTATTGCCGTGTGCAGCGCGTGCGTCCCCACGTAAAACGCAGCGAGAGTTCTTTCGGAAAACTCCGGGCGACGATTTCCCGCACGTAAGAATCGCTGGCGG
>JANXSC010000389.1 GCA_025352845.1 Opitutaceae bacterium | reverse complement strand
CGGCCTTGCGGACGAAGCGGGGTGAGGGCACCCCGCCCACAACGAACTCAATCCCGCGAGCGGATGCTCGACCGCGTCGCCTTCGAGCAGGTGAAACGACTGCGGGAAACGTGTTGCGAGCGTTGCCACCAGATGCGCGTGCAGTGAGCGATCCATTTCAATCGCCCACACGTCAGCGCCAGCTTCAAGGAGAGCCGAGGTCAGGGTGCCGAGTCCGGGACCGATTTCGACGACGGTATCGCCGGCCTGAACCTCGGCGAATTCGAGCGATTTGCGGACGATGTTGCCATCGACCAGAAAATTCTGCCCGAGAAATCGTTTCGGCGAGTGACCGAGCTGGGCCAGCAGATCGCGCGTGGCGGTCGGCGAGAGCGGCATGGGTTATTGGGCCGTGTCTTCCAGGTGGAATCGGTGCAGCGCGCGATGAATCACCGGCGCCAAAATCACCCCGGCGGTCGTCAGCAGCGCGAGCCCGCTGTAGAGTGCATAACAACCGGCGAAGATTTTGGCGGGCGTGCTCTGCAACGGTGAAACCGGGCCCATTCCCGAGAGAATCATCGACGCATCAAGGAAGGCGTCCACCCACGGTAGTCCGCCGAGCGTGTGATAGCCGACCATCCCGATGGTGAGGGAAAAAAGGATCAACACTGTGCCCGCCGCGATGCTCCAGCCGAGACGGCGAATGAATTCCCGGCGCGGCAACAGCTGCGATTTTGCGACCTTGGACATAAGGGTGAAATCAGCGTGGCGCCCGGCCCTCGTCCACTTCGTAGTAGTCGAAGAAGGTGAGCAGGTCGGTGCGGTGCGCGAGGCCGCTCTCGGCCTTCTGTTTTTCCAGCGTGGGGCTCGCGTCGTCGCGCCAGCCGCGTTTGGCCGCGAATCCATTCCAGATGAGCAGGTCCATCTCGGTGAGCTTACGGCCGTGCTGCTGAATCCAGGCGAGAATCTCCTCGTCGGTGCCCCCGGCCAGCGTCCGCGCCTTCAGCGCCTCGTAGGTGAGGCCGAGAAAATGGCAGAGCCGCCCGTCAAAGCCCTTGCCGATGAACTCATGGTGCTCCTCGTGCAGTTCGTCGCGCGCGTGCTTGCGAATCTTGTCGAGCGTGCGCGGCAGAAAGAGGAGGCCGCCGAGTTTGGCGAAGGCGGTGATTGGGCGTTGTTTCATGGTGAAAGTCAGGGGCGGCGAAACTCCGCGATGAGCGCGGCCGGATCGGCGGCGCGCATCAACGCCTCGCCCACGAGCACGGCGTGCGCGCCGGCGGCGCGAGCGCGCGCGGCGTCGGCGGCGGTGAAGATGCCGCTCTCGCTCACCGCCGTGATCTCGCGCGGGAATTTCGGGATCAATCGCTCGCTCAATCCCAGGTCCGTTTTGAAAATCGCCAGATCCCGGTTGTTCACGCCGATGATCTTCGCGCCGTGCCGGAGGGCGCGATCAAGTTCCGTTTCGTTGTGAATCTCGAAGAGCGCGTCGAGCCCGGCGGCGCGGGCGGCGGCGAACAACGATTTGATTTCGTCGTCATTCAGCGCGCGCACGATGATCAAGATCGCACTGGCGCCGGCTTCGCGGGCTTGGAGCACTTGGATTGGGTGGACGAAGAAATCCTTTCGGAGGCATGGTCGTGCCGGCGGAGACGCGCGGAAGTGCGCCGTCGCGCCGCGCAAATCGTCGAGCGTGCCGCCAAAATATTTCTCGTCCGTGAGAATCGAAAGCGCGTCGGCTCCGGCGGCCTGATAGCGCTGCGCCTGTTGAAGCGACGACGCGCCCGCCTTGATGTCACCGGCCGAGGGCGACCGGCGTTTGATTTCCGAAATCACCGCGAGTTTCCCGTCGGCTCGGCGCAAGGCGTCGGCAAACAGCGGCGGGCGCGGCAGCGCCGCGTCAAGCTGCACGAGTTCCGTCTCCGAGACCTCGCGCAGCAGCGGCGCGATCTCGCGCCGCTTCCACGCCATGATTTCGGTGAGCTTGTCGGACATGCAGGTGCCCACGGAACACACGGAACACACGGAATTCAAAGCCGAAGTGACGGCGTCAGTTTTTCCGTGTATTCCGTGTGTTCCGTGGGCACCTTGCGCGCATGAGTGCGATCGACGATTTGAAAGCCACGATGGCGCGGCTGCGCGCGCCCGACGGCTGCCCGTGGGATCAGGAGCAGACGCACGCCACGCTCGTGCGTTGCCTGATCGACGAGGTGAGCGAGCTGATCGACACCATCGACCGCGCCGACTACCCGCACATGCGCGAGGAGCTGGGCGATGTGCTCATCCAAGTCGTGTTTCACGCGCAGATCGCGGCGGAGAAGGGGCGGTTCGATTTCGAGGACGTGGCGCGCGACATCAACGCCAAGCTCATCCGCCGGCATCCGCATGTCTTCGGCGCGGGCAAACTCGAAACCTCCGAGCAGGTGATCGTCGAGTGGGAGAAAATCAAGGCGACCGAAAAAAAACATGGCCCGGCCGTGAACGGCGCCGCGGTGTTCAAGGAACTGCCGCCGCGCCTGCCCGCCCTGATGTTTGCGGAGGCTGTCTGGAAACAGATCGAAAAGAAAAACCTCCCGGCCGACGCCGCCGTGGATCGGGCGCAGGTGGCGGCACTCGGTCGCCAGCTCGACGAAGCGACGCTGGGCAAAATGCTTTTTGAACTCACGGCGGCCGCCCGCGCCAAGGGCCTCGATCCCGAAGGCGCGTTGCGCTCGCACGCGACGCGGGTGATGCGCGAGGTCGAGGCGACGATCGCACGAGCCTGAAGTAGGGCGGGTCTCTGACCCGCCTCTCAAAACCCCAAAGCAACGCGCCCTCGATGCCTCCTGCTACAGTCAGCGCGTCAGCCAAAGCCAGAGCGGGTCGGAGACCCGCCCTACCGGTCCCGCCCGCCGTGCTCGCCGAGTGGTGGGCACCCGTCCGCGGTCATCTCGCTCAGGAGCGGCGTTGTTCTGCCTACACGGTCCGTAACTATCGGCAGGCCTTTGAGGATTTTTATCGTTGGCTCGCCGATCCGCAGGTTGCGCGGTGGGAGCGCGGCTTCGATACGCTGACCGCGCGCGACGTGCGCGACTTCGTGATCGAGGCGCAACGGCGTTTTGATCGGCGCACACTTCACAATCACGTCTCCGGGCTGCGCACGTTTTTCAAATTCTGGCTGCACCGCGGCCGCGTGAAGCGGAATCCTTTTCTTCACGTGCCGCTGCCGAAGTTGGAGAAGCGCCTGCCGAAATTTCTCACCGAGGAGCAGATGACGTTGCTCCTCGCCGGCCCGCAGCGGCTGCTCGCCAACGGCACCGCGTCACCGCACGGCGCTTGGCGCGACCGGCTCGCGCTGGAGTTGCTCTACGGCGGCGGACTCCGCGTCAGTGAACTCGTCGCGCTCAATTACGGCTCCGTCGATTTGGAGACCGGCACGGCGCGTGTGCTTGGCAAGGGCCGCAAGGAGCGGCTCTGTCCGCTCGGCCGCGTCGCGCTCGAGGTGCTGAGGAAATTTCGCGACGAGTTCGCGCGGGGCCACGCTCCCGAAAGCGCGGTGCTCACGAATGCGTCCGGCCGGCGCATGGGCGTGCGCGAAGTGCAGCTCATGTTGAAGCGCTACCTCGCGCTCGCCGGGCTGCCGATGGACCTCACGCCGCACAAGCTGCGGCACTCGTATGCGACGCACCTGCTCAACGCCGGCGCCGACCTGCGGCTCGTGCAGGAATTGCTCGGCCACTCGCAGCTCGCTACGACGCAGCTCTACACACACGTGAGCACCGCGCGGCTGAAGGAAATCTACGCGAAGGCGCACCCGCGGGCGTGAGGGAGTCTGTCATTCTGAGCGCTGCCAAGAATCCACTTGAACGCCCTCACCAATTGAGGGCACCGAGAGTCCTCTCGGATTCTTCGCAGCGCTCAGGGTGATAGATTTTTTTCGGCGCGTGTGACGGCGAGGTCCGAAGTAGGGCGGGTCTTTGACCCGCCCTCGACCGCTCGATGCGCGAAAGGGCAGGTCAGAGACCAGCCCTACTCAAGTCACCACGTCAGCCGCCGCGCGACGGTGTTGCCGGCCTGATCGCCCAGCGTGACCTCGAGCGAGGTGGCGTTGGAGAGGCGGGCCAGCGGGAGTTCGAGGACGAACGTTTCCTCACGGCCGTCCCGCACGCCGTCGGCGGGTTGCTCGACGGTTTCGCGCACGCCGTTGTTGAACACGACCTCGATCCCGTCGAGCAGCGAGAGCCGGTCGCGGCCGCGCACGGTCACGACGAGCGAAGTGCCGTCGCGTCGCGCGGTCGCCTCGATGATTTCGGGCGGCGTGTGATCCACGATGAGATCGTCGGTCTCGAATGTCTGCGTGAGGCGATCGGCCACGGGACGCGGAGCGGTCTCGGTGGCGACGAGCCGGGTGAAGTAGATTCCGTCGGGGAGACTCTTCGTGTCGAAGAGCGCGTAGGTGTCGCGGCTGAGGTTGACGACGTCGGTCCACGCGGTGTCGCCGTCACGGCGAATCGAGAAAGTGAAGAGCAACGAGTCGCCGTCGGGATCGGTGACGTTCCAGGTGACGACCTGCGCGCCGGGTGAGGCGACAGCCTGCGCGCTCGTGAGGCTGCGGCGGCGATCGTCCTCCTTCGGTGGTTGGGTGAGCTGCGCCATGGAAGTGACGATGGTCGGGACCGCCTCGGCGGGTGGCACGATGGCGTAGCCGGGCGGGAGCACGCGGAATTCCTGCAGGAGCGGCCGTCGGTTTTGCGGCAAAAAATAAAGCGAAGCGCGATCGATTTCGAGGCCGGCGCGGGTTGGAGCAGTCGCAGCATCGGCCGCGATGCGGAGCCGGAGTTTGACGTGGCGACCGCGCAGGCCCTCGGCGCGCCAGCCCGCATCGGCCGAGGCGGCGAGCGGTGTCCATGGACCCCAGCCCTCGACTTCGTCAGTGCCGTTGCTCACGCGGATTTCCGCGGCGAGGCCGGACTCGGCGAGATGGCGCAGCCGGTTGAAACGCAGCGCGCCGAGCTGCGCGGCGATGCCCAAATCGAGCCGGCGGGTTTCGGCCTCGCGCGCACCGCCCGCGGCGAAATCGAGCACGGCGAGGCCAGGCGTGTTGTTGCGCAGGAGGAGAAATCTGTCGGGCGAGAGCGCGACGAGGCCGTTGACCTGCGATGAAATGGAGCCGCCAAATGTGAGCGAGAGCCGCGCCTTCAGATCGTAGCCGAGGAGTTCGCCCAGTTCTCCGCCGGCGAGCAGGAGCATGTCCCCCCGCGCCACGACGCGGTAGAACGCAGTATTGTTGCGGGAAGTCAGCACCTCGGCGAAACCGTCCGCGGGAAAACGGATGAGCGAGCTGCGCCCGGCAAACCGCTCGATTAGCGCGGGCGGCGGGGTGTTGTCGCGCGGCGGCGGCGGCGCGCTGGGCGCGGAGCCCGCGGGCGAAGGGGGCGGCGTGAGGCGCGATTCGTTGGTCGTGGTGGAAAACACGATGGTCGCAAAAAGATCGCCGTTGGGCTGGGCGAGGAGATCGGTGACTTCGGCGTCGCGGTTCTCCTGGAGAATCACGGGCTCCGTTTTCGCCAAGGCTTCGCCGGACAAGGCGCCGCCGGGACGGGCAAAGGTGTAGATGTTTCCCTTCGGCGCGGAGCCGGCGGCGATGCGGCCATCCGCGAGCGCGGCAAGGCGACGGACGTTGCGATCGCGAATCTCGCCGAAGAGCGTGAGACCGCGTTCGGCGAGGATGGTCGCGTCGGTTATTTTTTCCGAGCCCACGCCGGCGTCCGCCAATTTTGCGAGATCGATGCGATAGATTTTTCCGGGATTGCCCGTGGCGACGAACGCGGTCTTGGCGTCGATCAACAGCAGATCGAAGAGCGAGTCGACGGGCAGCGCGACGCGGGCGAGGACTTTTTCGTCGCGGATAAGATAGAGCGCGCCCTTGGGCGAGGTGCCGGCGAGGATCGAGCCATCGGCAAGACGTTTGACGGTGAAGACCTGCGGGTCGTCGAGCTTGATGATCTCGCGCGTCGTGAAGGCGGTGGCGTCGAG
>JANXSC010000381.1 GCA_025352845.1 Opitutaceae bacterium | reverse complement strand
CCGCCAGCGCTACGACATCGTGCTCATGGATGTCCAGATGCCCGAGATGGACGGTCTTGAGGCTGCACGGAAAATCAACATGATGTGGTCCCAGCGCAAAGACCGCCCGTGGATCATCGCCCGGCCCTACGCCGGACGCGGACCGATCGCGATGCGGGCGCGATCGAACGCCACCGCCAGTTCCTTCGTCTTGATCGGTTTGCTGAGGTAGTCGTCCATGCCGGCGATGAGGCACGCCTCCCGATCGCCGAGCATGGCGTTGGCCGTGAGCGCGATGATCCACGGGCGGTCTTTGCGCTGGGACCACATCATGTTGATTTTCCGTGCAGCCTCAAGACCGTCCATCTCGGGCATCTGGACATCCATGAGCACGATGTCGTAGCGCTGGCGGCGCACGGCCTCGAAGGCTTCGGCGCCGTTGCCCGCGACATCGGCGCGATAGCCGAGCTTCGCGAGCATGGAGAGCGCGACCTTTTGGTTGACCACGTTATCCTCGGCGAGGAGCACGCGCTCGGTCCGCTCGCCAGTGGTGAGCGGGACGAAGGGATGCGAGGAGAGCATCCGTTGCGGGGGCGTCTCGTTGCGAAACAACTTGGCCAGGGTCTCCACGAGGAGCGACGGTTTCGCCGGTTTGGTGAGAAAGGCCGCAAACAGCCCGGGCTCCGAAACGTTGTCCCGCGAGCCGAGCGAGGAAAGCAGCACGAGCGGCATCGCGGGCGCGGGCAGCATCCGGCGAATCTCCCGCGCGAGCATCGAGCCATCCATCGCCGGCATGTGCATGTCGAGGATGGCGACATCGAACGGCGGGCGTTCGCGGAGCAGCGCCAGCGCCTCGTCGCCGGAGGAAGCGGCGTGCGCCTTCATCTGCCAGCCCGTCACCAGTTGAACCAGGATGCGGCGGTTGGTCGCGTTATCATCGACGATCAGCACCGACTTGCCCTCGAGAATCGCGGGGTTGGGCGTGAGCCACGGGCGCGGTTTCGCACCGAGGGGCTCGACCATGACGCCGAAGTGAAAGGTCGAGCCCTTGCCCACGTCGCTCTCGACCCACATGTGCCCGCCCATGATTTCCGCGAGCCGCTTGCTGATCACGAGGCCAAGGCCCGTGCCGCCAAACCGCCGCGTGGTCGAGGCATCCACCTGCGTGAACGACTGGAAGAGCCGGTTCATGCCATCGCGCGAAATGCCGATGCCGGTGTCGCTCACCGCAAACGAGAGTTCCGTGCGGCCGTCCTGCAACGGCTCCGCGCGCACGCCGAGGACAATCTCGCCGCGCTCGGTAAACTTGACGGCGTTGCCGAGGAGGTTGACGAGGATCTGTCGGAGCCGCGTCGGATCGCCGCGGGCCGTGCCGGGCACGCCGTCGGCGATCTCATAGAGGAGGTCGATGCCTTTTTCCGCACAGCGCGGCGCGAGGAGATCGAGCGCGCCCTCGATGCACTCGCGCACGCCGAACTCGACGTGCTCGAGTTCGAGGTGGCCCGACTCGATTTTGGAAAAGTCGAGGATGTCGTTGATGACGGTGAGCAGCGCATCGCCACTGGTGCGGATGGTCTCGACGTAGTCGCGCTGCTCGGCGCCGAGCTTGGAGTCGAGCAGGAGCGAGGTCATGCCGATCACGCCGTTCATCGGCGTGCGGATTTCGTGGCTCATCATCGCGAGGAACTGGCTCTTCGCGAGATTGGCGGACTCCGCGATCTCCTTGGCCGCGCCCAGCTCGGTCGCCTGGCGTTTCAGCTCCGTGATGTCGACCATCGCGGAGATTTGGTAGCGCTCGCCCGTGACGGGATTGGCGATGATCTGGATGTTGAGCACGGTCCACACCACGCGGCCATCGGCGTGCAGATAACGCTTCTCGATCCCGAAGCGGTCGAGTTCGCCGCGCTGCATGCGCGCGGTCAGCTCCTGCTGGCGCGGCAGATCGTCGGGATGCGTCGCCTGATCATAGAGCGCGATCTCGTGGCTGCGCTCGAGCGGCACGCCGGTGATGCGCGCGTGCGCGCTGTTCACCAGGTGCGTCTCGCCCTCGCGCCCGATCGCAAACCACGAGAGCCCGATCGGCACGAGATCGAAGATGGAGCGGAAGCGCGTCTGCTCCTCGGTGAGCTTGCCCTCGGCATGTTTGCGCTCGGTGATGTCGACGAGAGTCGAGAGTTCCTCGAATCCGCCGTCGGGGTTGTTTTTCCGCTTCTGCGTGAGCACCACCCAGACCATCTCGCCGTTGCGGTGCCGGTAGCGCTTCTCGATCGTGAGGCCGGGAATCTCGCCGGCGGCGAGCTGGGCATAGAGCTTTTGTTGCGCGGCGAATTCTTCCGGCACGCTGATGCGCTCGAAGACGCCCGGCTCCATGATTTCCTCGCGCGTGAGATCGCAGAGGCGGAGGTGGGCCTCGTTGACCAGCCGCACCTCGGCGTCGTCAGGCGACACACGCCGCCAGGAAATGCCAACCGGCACCGCCTCGAAAATAAACCTGAACTCCGCCTCCTTGCGCGCGATGTCGGCCTGGATGCGTTTGCGCGCGGTGATGTCGAGCTGCAGGCTCATGAAGCCGGTGATCTTTCCGGCGGCATCCTTGAGCGGCTGGATGTCGAGCTCGACCCAGCGCGGCTCGCCCGCCTTGGTGTAGTTCAGCATCTCGCCCTTGAACGATTCGCCGCGCGCCCGTGCGGCCTCGATCTTTGCGAGTGTGGCCGGGTTGGTTTCCGGGCCGCTCAGGAAGTCCGGCGGACGCCGTCCCTTGATTTCATTAAATTTGTGGCCGAAAAACCGCTCGAAGCTCTCATTCACCCATTCGATGCGCCAGTCCGGATCCGTAATCATGACGACACTGGCCGTGCGGCTCGCGACGAGCGCGAGCCGGCGCGATTCGGCCTCGGCCGTGCGCAGGCTGGCCGTCATCTCGCTCGCCAGTTGCAGCGCGCGGCGGCGGGCGTGAACCAGCGTCCAGGTAAGGGCGGCGACGAGGACACTCAGGATCAGTCCGGTCCCCAGCAACAGCCAGGCGCGACTCTGATCTCCACGCTGATCAAATGCGGGCAGCGTGCGGGTGCGCACCAACCAGGTGCGCCCATGCACCGCTCGCGGGTGCGACGAGGCGAACGACACCGCTGCTGGCGAGCTCGCGCGGGCCCAGTGGGCGTCGTCGAGATGCATCTTGCCGTCCGAATCGAAAAGCAGGTTCTCCGCCGTGGCCTGCTCCCCGTCGTAGAGTTCAAACTCAAGCTGCGAGTCGGTCGAAAAAGCCAGCGCGTCGGCCAGCAGCTCCACCCGCAGCGAAGCGTAGACCCAACCTTGCAACGCCCGCGCCCGCTCCTCGGGCTCGGTCAGGTTCGCCCCCCGCGCATAGACCGGCAGCAGCAGCAGCCAGCCCGGCGCGCGGGTCTCTCCCTCGATCAGGCTGATTTTCCCCGTGATGACGGCGCTGCCGGTCAGCATCGCCGCCTCGGCCGCCGCACGCCGGGCCGTGCCGGAACCGGCGTCCATGCCCAGCGCGCGCGCGTTGCGCGCGAGCGGCTCGATGTGTGTGACCAGAAACACGTCGGCTTTTTCACCTGCGCGCTGGGCGCGGAAATTCGGCTGCCCGTCCGCGCGCACCCGCGCCTCCACGGCATCGAGGTCCGCGCGGCGCACGCGCTGCGCGTAGCCCAAACCCACCACGTGCTGATCGAGGAAGGGCGAGACTGATTCGACATAGCGCGCCCACTGTGCACCGGACAAGGCACCCGTGGATTCGACCAGGGAACGGCCGCCGAACAAGGCCTGCTCGGCCGCCTTGAGCCGGGCATCGATCGCCATGAGCACCCGCTCCTGCAAACGCTCGAAGCGCACCCCATCCTGCCGCTGCAACTCGATGCGCATCGAGAGCCACGCCGCCACCGACGAGGCGACCCCGGCCATCAATACCAGCACCGGCAAAGCGCGACTCTTGAGCGGACGCGGTTGGTTCATCGAAGGGGGATGGTCATCTAATCGGAAAAAGGGAAAGGAGACCTAGGAGAACTTTCTGTGCTCCGTCACGCCGGTAACACACGCGAGAGAGTCGCGAGTCACGGCTCATCGTCCCGCAAATCCGCCGTGCCGCGCCAGCCACTCGGCTGCCGTGCCGGTCGCCGGCACGCTGAGCAAAGCACGCAAACGCGTTGCCTGCGCTGCAGTTCTCCCACGCCGCTCACCGTCCTCAAGGCACGCGCGAATTTCATTGGCGAGTGCCGCGGGCGTCGCGGCCCCTTGGATGTATTCGGGATACATCGGCTCGTTTAACAGGAGATTAGCTATTCCCAGAAACTCGATCCTCACGAGCATCCGGCCGAGCACGTAAGTGAGCGGATTCGCCCGATACGCGATCGCGCCGGGGATGCCCGCGAGCGCGCAGTGCATCGACATCGTGCCGCTTGACGTGAGGACGGCTGCGGCCGGCACCACGGCGAGGCGGGCTTCACCATCCGCCACGCGCTGCAGGCGGACATTGGCCGGGGGATTCGCCGCGCGCAGCACGGTAAGAATGTCGTCGCTCGGATAAAGCACCACCGCTTCGCGCGCCCCGAAAGCACGCAATCCGCCCAGCAGCACCGGAAAAATCCGCCCCACCGCTTGCTTCCGGCTGCCCGGCAAAAGCAACACCGGCCCGGCCGCATCGTATCGCACCGGCGCGGCGTAGTCGGGCCGCACAAACGGATGCCCGACAAACTCCACCGGCAGCGAAGTGTCCGCGTAGCACTTCGGCTCGAAGGGAAAAATCGCCGCCAGCGCATCGAGGTCGCGCGCCATGGTGAAGCGCCGCTGCGGCTTCCACGCCCAGATTTGCGGTGAGATATAGAAGAGCGTCTTGATTTTCCCGCCGCCCTTCACCGCCAGCCCGCGCTCGCGCAGCGCCGCGGCGAGGCGGAGATTGAGCCCGGGATAATCCACGAAGCACACCGCCCGCGGCTGGTGCTCCGCAATCCAGCGCAGCGTCTCCTCGAACAGCGCCTTGAAAAACGAATAGTTTTTCAACACCTCCACGAGTCCGACCACCGAGGAACCCGTGAGGTCGTGCAGCAACTGCGCCCCGGCCCGCGCGAGCTGCGGCCCGCCGAGCGCCGCCACCGCGAGCGCCGGCTGCGCGGCGCGCAGTTCGCCCACCATCTGCGCGGCGTGCTCGTCGCCCGAGTGCTCGCCGGCGACGACGAGCAAATCGACGCGGCCCGCCACGGGCGGCGGCAGGCGAAATGGCAGTTGCTTTGGCTCGATCATTTTTGAACCACAAAGGCACAGAGGCGCAAAGAATCGCCTCGCCGGTGTTTTCTTTGCGCCTCTGTGCCTTTGTCGTTCATGCCTTCGCCGCCGCGCGAATCTGCTCCGTGATCGCGATCGCCACCTCCAGCGCGCTCTTGCCGAGGGCGCCGCCGACCTTCGGCTGCTTGGCCTTCGCGACGCTCTCGACGAAATGCGCCAGCTCCAGCGCCAGCGGCTCGCCCTTCTCGATCGGGATCTCGCGCACGGGAATCGCGCTCAGATCGCCGGGCTTCACGAGCCCGATTTTCATTTTCAGGCCGTAGGCGATGATGTCGCTTTTCTTCACGAGGTGCCCCGCCTGGTTCATGAAATCGAGCGAGAGATAGGCGTTGCCCTGGAAGATCCGGATCTCGCGCGCCTTCTTCGTGCTCATCCGGCTCGCGCTGAGATTCGCGACGCAGCCGTTTTGAAACTGGATGCGGGCGTTCGCGATGTCCTCGCTCTTCGAGAGCACCGTGATGCCCACGCTGTCGATCTTCGCGATCGGCGATTTCACGAGCGCGAGCACGATGCCGATGTCGTGGATCATCAGGTCGAGCACGACGCCGACCTCCGTGCCGCGCGGCTGATACGGCGCGAGCCGCTCGGCGGTAATGTAGCGCGGCTCGTCGATTTCCTTTTCGAGGAACGCCATCACCGGGTTGAAGTGCTCGATGTGCCCGACCTGCACGATGCGCTTCGTCGCCTGCGCCGCCGCGAGCACGCGCTCCGCCTCGTCGAGTGAGGCGCAGAGCGGTTTCTCGATCAACAAATGCGCGCCAGCGGCCAGCAACGGCAGCGCCACCTCCGCGTGCTGGTCGGTCGGCACGACAACGGAAATCGCGTCGCACGCCGCCCCGAGTTCCGCGAGCGTGGCGAAGCGCCGGCAGTGGTGCTTCGCGCATATCTCCGCGGCTCGCGCATCGCTCGTCTCATAGATGCCCGTGAGTTCCGCGCCCGGCAACAAGGCGTAAATCCGGGCGTGGTGCTGCCCGAGCGAACCGACCCCGGCGACGCCACACTTGATTTTTGCTGGGCGGGAAAACATGCGCCGCGAGTGTGGGATCGTTGCCGCAGGCGGCAACAACAGAGGTGAACAGCAGGGCGGGTCTCCGACCCGCCCTTTCC
>JANXSC010000368.1 GCA_025352845.1 Opitutaceae bacterium | reverse complement strand
TCACCAGTCCAACCGCGAGGACGCGCGCCACCGCCGGCAGCTTGTTCAACGTCGGCCGGGCATCGCCGCGCGTATCGAGGAGCATGACGATGAAAAGAAACAGCGCCGCGATCGCGCCCGCGTAAACCAACAGAATCAGGAAGGCCAGCAGGTAGGCCTCGAGGCCGACGAAGAGCCCGGCGACGCCCACCAACGAGAGCAGCAGACAGAGCGAGGCATTGACCGCGTTCTTGTTCACGACGACGCCGACCGCGGCGATAAGCGTGAACAGGGCGAAGACGTTGAAGAGGAGTTGGCCCATCGGGATCAGGAGCGAGTAGCGGGTCGTGAGTAGCGAGTAGAACCGAGCCACGAACACTCGCCGCGCCCGCCCGCGTGATGCTCGCTACCCGCTACTCGCTGCTGGCTACTTTGCGTGTTCATCAGTGCCGGTCGTTGCCGTGCTCCTCGGCGGTTTTCTTTTTGTCCCACTTGAAGTGCGAGTCGGGCAGCGTGCCGCCGAGTTCGTAGAGGCGGGCCTTGTTGTTCACCATCTCCTCGCGCGTGTAGCCGGTCATCGAAAATTGGTTCTGGAGGACAATCGCCTCCTCGGGGCAGACCTCCTCGCACATGCCGCAGTAAATGCAGCGCAGCATGTCGATCTCGAATTCCTTCGGGGCCTTCTCGACGTGACCGGTGGGCGCATCAGGTGCGATTTCACCGGGCGTGATGCGGATGGCCTTGGGTGGGCACACGAACTCGCAGAGCTGGCACGAGACGCATTTCTCGCGGCCGTTCGGATCCATCACGAGCGTCGGCACGCCCCGATAGCCGGGCGGGATCGCGGGACGCTGCTCGGGATATTCGAGCGTCTGCTTCGGCTTCACGAGGTGCTGCCACGTCGTCCGCAACCCGGCGAGGATCTGCGGGACGTAGGTGCGCTCGGCGAAGGTGAGCGGTTTGCGTTCGAGAGGGACGATGGCCATCGGGATTTTCGATTTTGGATTGCCGATTTTCGATTGGGCTCAACCGCGCTCAAGGAACGCGATGCCGATGGCGTAGGCGAGGAGGTTGGCGATGGCGAGGGGCAGGAGTTTCTTCCAGCCGATCTCCATGACCTGGTCGTAGCGGAAACGCGGCACCGTCCAGCGCACCCACATAAAGAAAAAGATCAGCGCGAGGACCTTGCCGAGGAAGATGCCGATCGAGAGCAGGCCGACCACGATAGGATGACCGAGCACCGGCGAGAGATGCGTGAGCCAGCCGACGAGGTCGGCAAGCGGCACCCACGGCAGCGGATTCCAGCCGCCGAGGAAGAGCAGCGTGAACACGCCCGAGCCGATCAGCATCGCAGAATATTCGGCAACGAAGAAGAGGCCCCACTTGAACGCGCCGTATTCCGTATGAAACCCGCCGACGAGGTCGGCCTCGGACTCTGGCATGTCGAACGGCTGGCGGTTGGTCTCGGCGAATAAAGCCGTGATGAAAACAAACGCCGAGACCGGCATGATAAAAATGAACCAAACTCCACCCCACGACGCCGAGGTAAAGCCCGCCCAACTGCCGCTCTGAAATTCCACGACGCGCGCGAGTCCAAGCGTCGCCTCGCGGCCGGGCGCATTCACCCAGAGGAAAACTGGCATCACCGAGAGCGTCATCGAAAGCTCGTAAGAGATGAGCTGCGCCGAGGCGCGCACGCCGCCCAGAAAAGGGTATTTCGAATTGGACGCCCAGCCCGCGAGAATCAGCGAGTAAACGCCCATCGACGAGACCGCGAAGACGGCGAGCATGCCGATATCGACGTTGGCCAGCGCGAGCGGAATCACCTGGCCCGCGGTGTCGAGATACGCGCCAAAGGGCACCGCCACCACCGTCGTCAGCGCCGGAATCATCGCAACGATGGGCGCGAGCACGAAGTAGAATTTATTCACGTGGCCCGGCAGCGCGTCTTCCTTGAAAAGCATTTTGCCCCCGTCGGCCATCACGTGGAAAATTCCGAGCCGTTGCAGGAACGGCCCGAGGATCGGAATCCACGCGACCCACGGCACGATGGCGCGGTTGGGACCGGGGCGGCCCTGAATCCAGGCCGACACTTTGCGCTCCGCCATCGAGCACGCGCCGCCGATGGGAAAAATGACGAGGATCACCGCGAGCCCCTTCAGCACGCCCTGCACGACCGGATGGAGACTGAGGTAGAAATCGATCATCGCTCAGAGATACGCCAGCCCGACGAGGACGAGGCCGAAGCCAACCACCACAGCGGCACCGAGCCGCATTTTTTTGTGCTCTGCGGCCAGCTCCACCTGCTCGCGTTGTTGCGCCTTGGTCGGATTGGCGGGCGGAGCCTTCGCCTTGCGCAACGTCAGCGCAAAGAGACCCGCGCCCATGAGAACGAAGCCGAGGCCGAGACCGAAGAGAGCGAGGGAGCGCATGAGTTAAGTGGTGGCCGCGAGCATTGCCGCGGGCTTGTAGTGCAACGTTTCGCCTTCGACAAAAGGCAACGCCGCCCACGGCGTGGCATCGAGGAGCAGGCCGGTCTCGGGCAGCTTCGCGGTCGCGATCGTCACGAGCGCAGGAACTTCCGCGGCGAGCAACGCGCGCACCGCGGTGACATCGGCCGCCGCCACCTGCGCGAGCTTGGCGAGCACCACCAGATCGTCGGTCGCACCCTGCGGGCCGGGCACGGCCTTCGCGAACGTCTGCAAGCGGAACTGCTGGTTCACGAACGAGCCGCTCTTCTCAAAAACAGTGAGCGTCGGGATAACCACCCTGGCCGCCGCGCTCGTGGCGTTGGCGTGCGTGCCGAGATAAATGATCGCGATTTTTCCGAGCTGCACGGCGCTAAGACCGGCAGCAGTGAGGTCTTCGCCGACGGAGATGACAGTCTTGATCTGCCCGGCGTCGATGGCGGCGGCGAGAGATTCGAGGCCGCCGGTGCGAACGTCGTTTGTAGCCCGGGTCGCTGACCCCGGTCTGCCGGGCTCAGCGAGCCCGGCTACACGCGGCAGCTCGGAAAGCAAACCCACTACGAGCGCGCCTCGGACATTCGGATTTTTATCGGCGGAGATGAGGAGCTTGTCCCCTTCGCCTACGCGACTGACAAGGAACGCGGAAGCCTTGCACGCATTGGCGAGTTTCTTCGTGAGGAACTGTTCTTCGACGGAGCTGCGACCCGAGCCAACGACGGCGACGCCGCCCGACTTGAGCAGATCGGCCGCGGTCTTCAGCGCCATTTCCAACGTGCTATCGCCGCCGCCGATCTTGATCGCGGTGAGACGATCGGAGGCGCGGACCGTTTTGTAGAGTTCGCGGCCGCTGTCGGCCATCCACGTGTCGTTCACAGCGTCGTTCTGCCGTGGCGTGATGCGGTAGATCTGACCTTCGCGCGACCAGACGACGGTGTTGGCCCCGACGCTCGACTCGGTGTCGATGCTGTTCGTCTGCTTGAGGAACCAGACGCGCATCTTGAACCGGAAATCCGTGCTCGTGAGCGCGCCCACGGGGCAGATGTCGACCGTGTTGAGCGAGTAATTGTTCGAGAGCTGCTTGCCGGGGTAGCACGTCAGCGTCGAGTAGCTGCCGCGATCAATGAAGCCGAGGACGTCGTCCTTCGCGATCTCCTTCGAGAAGCGGATGCAGCGTGAACAGAGGATGCAGCGCTCGTCGTCGAGCATCACGCGCGGCCCGAGCTGCGTGCGCTTGGGCTTCACATTTTTCTGCTCGATGTAGCGCGAGTAACCGCGGCCGTAGCCGGTCGATTGCTCCTGGAGCTTGCACTCGCCCGCCTGGTCGCAGATCGGGCAGTCGAGCGGGTGATTGACGAGGAGGAACTCCATCACGCCCTCGCGGCAGTCTTTGATCTGCGGCGTCTGGGTGCGGATGTGGAGACCGGGCGAGGCGTTGGTCGCGCAGCCGATCTGCGGACGCGGGATCCAGTTGATTTTCTGCTTCCCGGTCGCCGGATCCATGATCGGCGCCTTGGTGGCGGGATCGACGGCCGGCAGGCCCATTTCGATGAGACACATCCGGCAGTTGCCGACGACGGAGAGCTTGGAGTGATAGCAGTAATACGGCACGTCCACGCCCACGAGGCGCGCCGCCTCAATCGCGTTGGTGCCCTTGGGCACGGCGATCTCCCTGCCGTCGATGTTGACGGTGACGAGGTCGGGTTTGGCGGGAGCGATCATTCAGAGAATTTTTCTTTAACCACTGATGGACACTAATGAATAGGAATGGTGGGAATTCGGACGGCTTGAATTCCTGAAATTGCCTTTGATGAGTGAGGATTAGTGGTGAACTGAATTAGACGAGTTCGAGCGCGCCGGCGGGCTTCCCGGTTTTCTTCGTCTCGGGATACGCTTTGAATTCGTCGCCGAACTTCGCGACGAAACTCTGGGTCGGCCACGAGCAGGCTTCGCCGAAGGCACAGATCGTGCGGCCGGCGATTTGATCCGCGACGCTTTTGAGCAGCGCGCCGTCCTCGGCGCGAGCGGTCTCATGGACCATGCGTGCAGTGATTTTCTTCATCCACAGCGAGCCCTCGCGGCAGGGCGTGCACTGGCCGCAGCTCTCGTGGGCGTAGAACGCGTTGATGTTGGCAAGGGCCTGCACCATGTCGGTGGAATCGTCCATGACGATGACGCCGCCGGAGCCGCCCATCGTGCCGCAGGCGGCGAGCGTGTCGAAGTCCATGGGGATGTCCTCGACCGTCAGCGTGCGCGAAGTGCCATCCTTGTTTTTCAACGTGAAAGTTTCGCCGAATTTCAGAATCTTCGCGGACGAACCGCCCGGAATCACGGCCTTGAATTTTCGGCCGAGGAGCGGGCCGCCGCAAACCTCGTTGAGCAGTTCGCCCATCGTGATCTTGCCGACCTCGTATTCGTAATAGCCGGGTTTCTGCACGTGGCCGCTGACGCAGAGGATGCGCGTGCCGGTGTTGTTCGGCGTCCCGATCTTCGCGTAAGCGTCACCACCCATCTCCACGATGTGCTTCACGTGGCAGAGTGTCTCCACGTTGTTCACGATCGTCGGACACTGGTAGAGCCCGAGGACGGCGGGGAAATACGGCGGTTTGATCCGCGGATAGGGCCGCTTGCCCTCGAGCGACTCGATCAGGCCCGTCTCTTCGCCGCAGATGTAGGCGCCAGCGCCGCGGTGGACGTAGATTTCGCACCCGTAGTCGGTGCCGAGAATTTTGGGTCCGCAGAAATTTGCGGCGCGCGCCTCGGCGATGGCCTTTTCCAGAATCCGCGCGCCATGCGGCATCTCGCCGCGGATGTAAATGTAGGCCTGCTTCACGTTGTTGGCCCACGCCGAAATCATGATGCCCTCGATCAGCTGGTGCGGATCGTCGTGCATGATGTAGCGGTCCTTGAACGTGCCCGGCTCCGACTCGTCCGCATTCACGACGAGGTAGATCGGCTTGCCGCTCTTGCGATCAACGAGGCCCCACTTCACGCCGCACGGGAAACCCGCGCCCCCACGCCCGCGTAGG
>JANXSC010000331.1 GCA_025352845.1 Opitutaceae bacterium | reverse complement strand
TTGGAAGACCACCTCTTCGCGGCCTCCCGGCAATGGACCCAACCGGCCAAAGTCGCCGGTCTGATCCACGGCTGGCTCGTCGATCAGGTAAACTCTGGCGCTCCAACCTATAGTCTATAAGCTAACGGACGTTGGTATCAGTAGAAAGGCGTGGCGCGGCAGCGCCTGCAATTCGCGTTCCCCGACGAGACCCTCGGTCTGTTTGGTGAGAGGCATCGCCAAAATGAGGAAATCCAATCCGCCGAGAAACTCCATCTCCTCCCCATTATGGAACACCCGGTCGGGCAGGATGCCCTCCGGGTCGCCCGTGCCGGGCACCGAGTAGACCTCCTCGCGCGGCCCGACGCCGTTGCGGGCGAATACATGCACCTTAAGGCCCATTGCTTTTGCCAGACGGGCCGTCTCACGCCCGATGCCGCCATAGCCCCAGAGGCCGACCGTGAGTCCACGGATCTCGCGCTGGAACACGGCCGAACGGTCCCAGATGGCGGCTTCCTGGTTGCGGATCATTAGCCGGAAGTCCCGGGCTAGGTTCACCATCATCGCCATGTTCCACTCCGCGATGGGCACATCGAAGCAGCCCCGGCAGTTGGTGGCGGTCACGCCGCGAGCCGGCAGATCCAGGCCAAAGAGCTGAGTGTATCCGGTGGAGGCGAGCTGCACCCAACGGAGACGCTGCATCTCCGCCTGGTTGCCCGGAGACAAAGAGCAGAACAGCACGTCCGCATCCGCAATCAGGGCAGAAGGCAGCGCGCGGACCGTCTCCCCCGGCGGGGCCACCACCTCGAAGCGGTGTCGCCCCTGCGCCTGCAAGGACGCCAGCACGGATTCCTCCACCGGCACATCGATGACGATTTTCATGTGCTTCAATCGCGGAGGATTTTGCCGGGCACGCTGTTAAATTCGCCGCTGCCGGGCTGGAAAGGGTAGCGGCTCTTGATCGCGTCGGTGAGCACCACGCCGAAGCCCGGCCGGTCCGGAGGCAGGACGTAGCCGTCCTTGATGACGAGTCCGCCGTCGATCATCTCCGAGTGCAGTCCCGCGTAATCCGGCGGAACCTCCAGCATGCAGGTGTTGGCGGCGGCAAAGCCCACGTGGATATTCTGCATGAGCGAGGCACCCGCGCCCCAGGCATGGGTCGCGATCTTCCGACCGCGCGCCGCCATCATCTTCGCCACGTTCATGCACTCGCCGATGCCGCCGGTGAACGACGCGTCCGGCTGCGCGATGTCGAAGGAATCCTGCTCGGCAAACACCTTCCACTCGTAGGAGGCCGTCAGGCACTCGCCCCCCGCGATCGGCAGGGTCGTGGCGCGGCAAAGTTCGGCGTAGCCCCACGGGTCGGTGTAGTGCAGCGGCTCTTCGAGGAAAAAGAGATTGAACGGCTCCAATGCCTTCGCGACTGCGATGGCCGTCTCCACCGTCCACGTCACGCCCGGACTGTTGCCCATGTGCGCATCGATCATAATCCAAGTATCCGGTCCGCCGTGCGCCCGCATGAACGTCAGCTTGTCCGCCTCAAAGTCAGCCGCCTCGGCCGCAGCGTTCGACGAATACCAACCCTGGCCGACCGTGTAACTGCCGGAGGCCACCTTGAGTCCACGGAAACCGAGCGAAAAATAATGATCCATCTTCTGCGCCAGCTTTTCCTTGGGATAGTTGCTGGGACCGCCCGTCGCATAGCAAGGCAGCTGCGCAAACTTGGCCCCACCGAGAAGCGCGTGCACCGGCTGATCGAGTAACTTGCCCTTCAAGTCCCACAACGCGGCTTCAATGCCATTAATCACGATGGCACCGAGCCCCACGCGACACCAAAAATTTCCGCACTGATACATGCGGCGCCACAGTTCGGGAATGTCGTCCACCGTCTGCCCGACGAGAATGGGTTTAAAGAATTCAACGATCGCCGGCACTGCCTCCGGGCAAAAGTAGCCGGCGTAAGTCTCACCGATGCCGATGTGTTTTCCGTCGGTGATGATCTCGATGAAGGCCGCGCTGCGCCGTTTGCGCGCCTCGCGCAGAAAGGGATCGTTGGTGCAAGGACCGGTCAGGAGGATCGTGCGAACATCGGTGATTGTCATGAGAATGGATTAGAGTTTTTTGAAAACGCGCAGCGCCTCCTCGGCGATGAGGGCATGGCCGGCACGGGTGATGTGAATGTGATCCGGCTGGGCAAATTCTGCGCGCATCCGGCGAGAATCCGCGGAATCGCAGACCACCGCGTGGCGATCGACAAACGGCCGGCCGCTTTCGCGAATGAGACGGTTAAGCTCCGTCAATTGCTCATACTGGGCATCGTTCGCGAGCGTGCGCGGTGGCAAGGTCGAGAGGACCACCTGTCCGCCCCAAGTGACGAGCGCGGCTTGTCGTAGAATATTTTTGAAAGCGCTCTCCGCGGAAAGGCCCGTGCCGATGTCGTTCGTGCCGCCCTCGATCCAGGCGATGTGCGGGCGGAACGGTGCGATTTCAAAAAGAAATCGCGCCGCGTCCAGCGTGGTAGTTGAACCGCCGCTGCCGGTATTAAGGACGAGCGCTTGGCCGAGGCCGTGCGTCGCGAGGTGCACGTAGCTCTCCGCTTCCGGCTCACCGTCGTTGCCAGCGGTAATCGAGTCACCGATGACACCGAGTTGGCAGTTGTCCGCAGGGCCCACCGGAGTAACCGACCAATCGAAAACCGCGAGTTCGCCGGAGGTCGCCTGCTCGTGTGCACGCAAACCAAAACCCGGCCGGCCGGGGATAAATCGGCGGCGGTCAGGGATGACCAGCTCCTCCATCCCATCGGGAACATCGCTGCCGCTGAGTCGGGCATAAATCGCTTTCTGAAAAAGGAGGACCGACAGCGTGTAAACCGTGTCGGGCGTGAGCGTGAAACGCCGCGTCGTCGTATCGCCGGCTAGAACCGTGTCCTGATTGAGACCGAGAATATAAAAACCGCCGTTCGCTACGCGGATGCGCAAGGGCACGTCGTCGGAAGTGGTGCCGCGACAGAGGCGCATTTCCACGAGACCGTATTCTCCTTTGGGCACGCCGCGCTGCGTGCTGCAAAACGAGAGACGCGCATACTGTGAGCGATTTCCGAGGATGGGCGCATCCCGGAGCACGACCGTCGTATCACTCTCCGGCACCCCGCCACTGACGACCCAACCCCGACTGCGCCGGCCGCATTTACTGGGATCAGCCAGATGAGTGCGGACCAGTAGCTTCGAGGGATGCGGCGCGTTGAGGCCGAGGCTGTCGTGCACATAGGCCACACCGAGTTGCTCGGCGGTTTTTAAACGACTGAGCAAGCCATCGAGTGAATCAGTCCCGGATGCCGCCGCCGCTGGCTGAGCAGCCGTGGGCGGCGTTGCCCCGCGGAGAAACTGCGGAAGCACCGCGGCGGTTGTGCTCAAGGCCGCCGACCGAAGGAACTCGCGACGATTATGCATGCTGGCGACCGAAAGGCTTACTTGATCTCAAGGATCGTGCCAGACTCAGCGGCGCGGCAAGGAGTCGGAATTTGTTCCGCATGGTTTTATTTCCTCTGATTTTAGTGGAACGGCGCAGTGCTCAATTGGCCTCGACTTTGATCTGCATGAACCGGCCGTGGAGGGAACGGCCCAGCCCGCTGCGCCAGTCACCCAGATCGTAAGCAAGATAAACTTCGTTGGCATTGAGCGTGGCCTCGACCGCCGTGTAATGCGTCGTCAACACCCCTGAGGTAAGCTGCACGACGTGGCTCCAAGTCGCACCGTGATCGAGGCTGACCGCGACATAGTTTCCATTCCACGGATGCTCGGCGCGGGGCCAGCAGGCGCGTGGCGGGATGCGCACGCCAAAGGTGGTAACGAGGACGCCGCTGCTCAGCTCGATCAGATCGGGATCAACCACGGCACCGATCATCTCGTTGGGATTATTTTCGATCAGCGCGCCTTTCTTATCTTTCACGCCTCGAAACATCTCAACCCACTTGGCCGTATCATAAACATCGCGATCCGCGTAAATGCGCACGGTCGGCTTGCTCCACGTCTTGCCCTCGTCATCAGAGAACGCTTCGCGCTGCTCGCGCCCGGTGCGCATTTTGCAGAGTAAACGACCGGCATTCGGTCCCTGGCTGATGCGGATGAGCACGGCTTCATCAAAGCCCTCGGTGCCGACCTTGGCGTCGACCGCCACGGTCGAAACGAGATCCCAATGACGGCCACGATTGCGCGAACGGAGGAGGAGAACGCGTGTTTTCTTCATCGTCGCCATGTAGGCCGACGGCTCGGTGTCTTCTTCGAACCAGCCGTAGAGCGTCGTCAGCAGGTCGCCGTTGGGCAGCTCGATAATCCGGCGGTGCAAGCGCACGGCTTCGTGCGGGTGGCCACCGTCATCGCTGGAGCCGGTGAAATTTACACCGGGGAGATTGAAGGTGATATCGATCGGTCCCTCCAATGTCTTCCAGTCATCTTTTGAAACGTAAAGTTGACCCGCGCCCGTGCCGCGAGTCGGACCCGGCGTGACGTAGGTATCAAGCGCGAGGAGTGAGCCATCGCGCAATTGGATCGCCCCACCCTCCATGTTGAGACCGTTCTCACCAGGTTTGAGTGGAAGCTGCGTCCACGAAGCACCGCGATCGCGGGAAATGACCGTGCCCATTTCCCACTTAGAGGACATGCGCTTTGAAGGGAGTGAATTCTCTGGCAACTGGCCCTGCGAAATTATGGCTCCCGTTTTTGTGATCACCAACGAAGGCTGGAGGCCGCCTTCGAGAATTTTCTGCTCCTCGCCAAACGTCAGATGAACGCGTGGGTCGGCGAGAAGGGTCTCGGGGATATTTTTCTTCGTGGCGGCGAACAACGGCATGAAAGCAGCGGAAAAACCGAGAGCGAAAACGAGCAGAATTGATTTCATGGTTACAAGGGTAAGGGCAAGACGGGGCGATGATCTGAACGAAAGAGGGAGATCAACGCAGAGCGCGCCATTGCCTGCGCGAGTCCCGGGCGACCGCTGGAGCATCGAGCCACGTGTCGCCAAAGAGCTCAGGCCGGAAGCCGGTGCGGCGTTTCCAAGTTCGGGCACGGCGAGCACCGGCGCTGTCGTCGGCTGGGTTTTAAGGTAAGGCGGCAAGAGGCGAAGCGGAAACGCCGGCTCGCTCATCGCGGGGAGTCGGTAAAAAGCCGGGCGTTAGTCGATGGCCAAAATCGTGCCGGCGATGTGCTGAAGGCCGCTGCCGACGTTGAAGTAGTAGGTCACGAGCACGTGCTTCGCATCGAGCTGCACGGACCACGGGTAGCCAAGGTCCCTCGTGCCCCCGTCGTCGCGGAGCACAATCTCGGGCGCGGTGGCGAAGTCGGTGCATTCGGCGTTGAGGATGCGGGCGCAGATGCCGAACGGCGGATGCCGGTAGCCGTAGGTCAGCAGCACGCGGTTGTCGGGCAGCCGCAGCGCGTGCAGGGGATGACCCTGGAAACCCATGCTCTGCCACGGCTGGAAGCTCTTGCCGCCATCGGTCGAGCGCACGATGCACGCCTCGTCGTTTAAGTTCGCCGTGCGCAGGAAGGCCACGAGGTCGCCCTGCGGCGTTTCGTAGATCGAAGTTTCGTTGAACGACACCTTGGCATCGACCGCGACCGGGCAGGAATATTTCCACGTGAGGCCCTGGTCCTTGGAGATGAGCAGGTGCGTAGAGGTCTTGCGCGGCGAATCCTGGTCCGTCGAGGCGCTGACCCAAAAAATCCGGCCGTCTTTTCCCTCCACCAACGCGCCGCGATTGTGGGCCGGCACCGGCTGGCCGTAGGGATCATGGATGATTTCCGACGCGATATGCGGCGGATAAAGCGGCCCCTGCCAGGATTTGCCGCCATCCTCGGAGCGCACATAGTAACCGCCGTTGAAGAAGGCGCCGGGATCGTGTTGCATGAATGGGGGTTTGAGCTTCGGCACGCCATCGGGGCGGAGGAACGTCCAGCCGTAGCTCATACAGAGCATCGTGCCGTCGCGCAGCTGGAGCAGACCGGGGTCTTGCGAGCCGCCGAGCGCGTGGGCGTATATAAGCTCGGGCTGCTTCGTCCACGTCACACCGTCCCGCGACCGCACCAGGACGAGATAGCTGTTGGGATCGACGTGGTTGTTCTTCTCCTCGCCCAGCGCCTTGCGGTTCGGCGCACGACG
>JANXSC010000320.1 GCA_025352845.1 Opitutaceae bacterium | reverse complement strand
TGACCGCGCTTGGAAGCAGCGAGCGCGGTCAGGCTGACCGCGCGACGGCGGCGCTCGCGTTTGCGCATTTAAGTTTCCTATCGCCCATTGAAATTCGCGGCGATGCCGTGAACCCACTCGCGTCGCGCATCGCGGAGTTTTTCCTCGCGAGCGTGCGTGGCGAGCGCGTCGAAGCCGCGTGGCCCAGCGTGTGGCAGGGGCCCCATGAGTTCGTCGGTCTCGGCCGGCGCATCAGTGCGGTTGAGGCCGCATTTGGCGAGCAGTTGAAGAAAAGACTCTCGCGTGTTGCAAAGCTGGCGACGCCCGATCTGCCGCGCGGGGTAAGTGTCGGCCCGGTGCGCGGACTGTTCGTGTTTTTCGTGGATTTCGGCCGCGCGTTCGTGGCGCGGGAGGCCTTGGTCCACGGCCAGCGTCGCATGGCCGACGACGATCTCGCGCCGTCGCGTTCCTATCTGAAAGTCGAGGAAGCCTACGTCGTCTTCGGCCGCGAGCCCGCGCCCGGTGAAACCGTGTGCGATCTCGGCGCCGCGCCCGGCGGCTGGAGCTACAGCGCCGCAAAGCGTGGCGCGCGCGTCCTCGCGATCGACAACGGCCCGCTGAAGGGCGGCGCCCTCAACCACCCGCAAATCGAGCACCGGACCGACGACGCATTTCATTTCAACTTCGAAACCAACACGACCTTCGACTGGATGATGTGCGACCTCTTGGAGGAGCCGCACCACGTGATGAAAAACCTAATCGAGCCCTGGCTCGCACGTGGCTGGTGCCAGCGTTTCGTCTTCAACCTGAAATTCGGCCACGTGGACCCGATTGCGTTGCTGCGCGAACTCCGCGCGCCCGACTCCGCGCTCTCGCGCCACGCGCCGCACGCCATCATCAAGCACCTCTACCACGATCGGGAGGAGTTTTCGGTGATGGGGGAGGTAACTGGCTTTGCAGAAATTTAAGCTATCTTATGCCTCATGTCGTCACGAGAGAATGATCCCATTTTTGCTCTTTGAGACGGGACCACGCTTTTCGTAGATGTTCGGGTTTTAGCACCCTGCGTTTGCGGTCGTTCCATTTTTGCACCGCGTCAATCGCGACGTCCACATTCTGACGCGCGATCAAATTGTGCTGCATCACCCAATGCACGGAACTGAGCAGTTCCATACCGTAAGGGTCTTCGTAGCCTTGGATAAGTTCAGCGACTCGGTCCATCCGCGTCTTGCTCTCATAACTATCGGCTAGAAATGCTGCAGCGATTTCACGTGCTCCAGGCAGCAACTCAAGCGGTGTGGTCGGATCATCAGTCCCTTCACCATATCCACGGGTGAGGTGGTTTTCAATGCGGATGAGGCTGTGGCGGAGATTTGGGGCATAAGGTCCGAATTTACCTTCTTCAAAACTCAGCTTAGGCATTGGTTCGCCGGCCGCTTTAAAGAAATACATCAGCTTATGCACTTCCAACAGGCTCACGAACGGATCGAGCAGTCCGCTGAGGTAGCGGTCCATGAGCGCTACCAGTGCTGCCTGACCAGCTGTCATCTTCGGGCGTTCGGTGCGGTTGGGCATTGTCTTGGCGTCGGGCGAACCAACTGGTGCGAACAACAATACGCGTGTTTCGGCCAGCACGGCCAAAGCTGTTTCGATGCGCGGGCGCACGTCGCTCCATAGTAATCCGCCGTTGCCGCAACCGAGTGGTGGCACGGCGATCGATTTTATTCCCAGCGCGCGAATCTTGACGGCGAGATCAGCTAAGCCTGCATCAATGTCACACAACCGGCTACGTGCCTTCCAGTGTCCTTTTGTAGGAAAATTGATAATCCAACGCGGCCCACCGGCCAGTCCGCCTAAATCAAAAATCTGCATTTCTCCAAGCCGGACTTCACCTGCGGCACACGCTTTCTCGTAAGCGCGAAACATTTCCGGGTAGGCTTGCCTGAACTGCAGGGCGATGCCCTTGCCCATAATCCCCTCAGTGTTGACGGTGTTTACGAGGGCCTCGACATGAGCTTCGAGTAGATTGCCTTGGGTGGATTCGATCATGAGTTCAGTAATACCAGCCGGGTTGCATTTGAACCACTGGCCGATGAGCGTGTTGAGTGAGCAAGCCGCGCACGTGTTCCGCAACACCTGAGTCGTGGCATCCGACGGTTTGAATGCTGGACCATGGGAAAAAATCGGCGATTAGAAATTCGGCCGATTTTTGATGCTGACGGCCCTTCCATTGTATTGCTCGGATGGCGTCCCAGTCCAGCATAGCGACGGCCATCAAATGGTCGTCAAACGTAGTGTGGCGGGCACCGGCATTCCCGCTGCTCACCGCCCATTTACGCCCTGTTTTGATTCCTGCGTCCATGGTGCTGGCCAGATGAACGATGGTGTGTTGGTTACCCGCCGGTCGGCCTGAGAGGCCGCTGTTGACAGCCAGCAGCATGGGCGAACGCGGACAGAAATAAAACGGCACGAACTCTCCCACATGTCGGCCAGCACAACAATCCACGATCAGCTCCTCCATTCGTCGCCGCTTGATATGATCGTAGCCGATCGCGAGCGCGGGATTCTTTCTCGCCATGGCCGCGTCGGAGTGCAGGCCACCTTCCGCGAGGATACCCGGTAGATTTGCCACATGGGTGATGTGGTAAATCGAAATTTCGGCGGGATTCACAGACATGGCTGGCGGCTTTTGCCGACGATAACGCCGAGGCAAGAGGCGATGAGAACATTTTTGACGATGCAAAACACAGTCAACATGTGTGAATGGAAGACGGTGCGGCGCAACGCCTGATCACTTTGCTCCTCTCAAGTAAGCTTTGGTGATATATCTGCTGAGAATTTGATTGAGTATATGGGATTGAATCCTCGTCGGAAGTTTTCATCTGCTTTCACCTAGTCTTTCGTGAGCGGTCGCGTGTTGATGGCGGGGCATGAAAGTCACTCGTTGGAGAGCACTCGGGTTATTTTTGATTGTGCCGCTGGCGGCGTGGGCGGCGAATCCGGCGCTGGCGGGGCGCTGGCGGCTCGATCCGAAGCGGAGCACGGCGCTTGATGGGTGGATCATGTGGGATCTCGTCGTCGCACTCGACGGTTCGCAGGTGAGCTTGCGCCACGACATGCAGTGGCGGGCGACCAAGTTGTCGGCGACGAACACGGTGGACACGGCGCGGCCGACGGACGTGAAGGATTTTTTCCGCGTCGAGCAGCGGCACATGGCAATCTATGGGATTCGCGGCGCGACGACGCCGGTGCGGGCGGAGTGGATCGACGGCGGGCGCACGTTGCGCGTCGAGGCGGCGATGCCGGTGGAGGTTTCGCAGGGCAACACGACGATGCGGATTTCCCAGGAGCTGCGACTGGTCGAGGGCGACGGTGAACTCCAACTCATCGAACTGCACAGCACG
>JANXSC010000304.1 GCA_025352845.1 Opitutaceae bacterium | reverse complement strand
GAGGTGATGAAGACGGAGGAAACGCAGCGACATTTTCCAAGCCGCCTCGCATTGACCAACCCGGCGCGCGCCGCCTTCCTCGCAGCACTATGGACTGGATCACCGACCCGCAGATTTGGATTTCCCTGCTCATGCTCACGGCGCTCGAGATCGTGCTCGGCATCGACAACATCATTTTCATCTCGATTCTCGCGGGCAAACTGCCGGCGGAGCAGCAGCCGAAGGCGCGCAAGCTCGGCCTCATGCTGGCGCTGATTACGCGCATTCTCCTGCTTATGAGTCTCACGTGGATCATGGGGCTGACGACACCGCTGTTCACGCTGCCGTTGCTTCAAGTCGGTGTCTCCGGCCGTGATCTGGTGCTCTTGATTGGCGGGCTTTTCCTGATCTGGAAAAGTGTCCGTGAAGTGCACGAAAAACTTGAAGAAGAGGATGGGCATGCGACGGGCAGCCGGAGCCGCGCGTCCTTCGCCGGCGTGATCGTGCAAATCCTGCTGCTCGACATCGTCTTCTCCCTCGACTCGGTGATCACCGCGGTCGGCATGGCCGACAATATCTGGGTCATGATCGCGGCCGTGGTCATCGCTTTGGGCGTGATGCTCGTGTTCGCCGGAAAGATCAGCGACTTCGTGAACCAGCATCCCACGCTGAAGATGCTGGCGCTCAGTTTCCTCATTCTGATCGGCGTGACGTTGCTGGGCGAGGGGCTCCATTTCCACATTCCGAAAGGCTACATCTACTTCTCGATGGCCTTCGCGTTTGCCGTCGAGATGCTGAACCTGAAACTGCGCTCGAAACAGAAGAAGCAAAAGCCGGTCGAGCTGCACCAGCCGTATCGGTGAGGCTGACGTTGCCGTGAGCCGCGCGGCGCGATGCCGCCTGCAACATTGCATGAAAAAGGCGCGCCCATGATTGGCGCGCCCTTTTACCGATGGACTGGGGCTGCGGCGATTACTCGATCTTGGGCAGCGTCGTATCGAGTTCGACGGCGTGTGGGTGGTTGCGCTTGTCCTTGTGCAGACCGTGGCGGCGGCGCAGGAGACCGTCGAGCTTGTCGACGAGGAGATCGAGGGACTTGTAGGCGTCCTCGCTGGAGACGCTGGCGATCAAATCCGGGCCGGCGATCTCGATGTGGCCCTTCGCGATGAACCGGGTGCCGACGCCGTGGGTCTTGTCGATTTCGAGATCGACGCGCAGACGGACCAGATGGTCGTTGTGGCGGAGGAGGCGGGCGGTTTTTTCGGCGGCCGCGGTGCGCAGGGCATCGGTGATTTCGAGGTGGACGCCGCGGACAACCAATTTGGCGGCGAGTTCGGGCGGGAGGCTTTTTGAGTTTGGCATGCGAAGGGGTAGACTCGGATGGCGGGGTTTTGTGTGATGGAAACTTGCGCCGTAATTCTAAAGGCAAAAATAATCTCAGCGTTTCTTGTTCACCGCGGCGGCGAACCAGTCGTTGTTCACGGCGGCAGGCGGGCGGGAGGCGGACGGAACCGAGTTGCCGCCGGGGCGAGGGCCGGAGCCGGGTGAGCGCTGGCCGCCGGGGCTCCGGTGTTGGTGGTCTTCGGGCCGAGCATGGGATTGCTGCGCATCGAGAGGGCGATGCGTTGGCGCGGGAGATCGATCTCGGTGACGGTCACTTGGACTTTTTGGCCGGGCTTCACGACGGCGCTCGGCTCTTTCACGAACGAGTCGGCGAGCTGGCTGATGTGGACGAGGCCATCTTGGTGAACGCCGATGTCCACGAACGCGCCGAACGCGGTGACGTTGGTCACGATGCCGGGGAGTTTCATGCCGGGTTTCAAATCTTCAGGGCGGTGGACTTCAGCGGAGAAGGCGAAGACCTCGAATTTCTCCCGCGGGTCGCGGCCGGGCTTCGCGAGTTCGGCGACGATGTCGGTGAGCGTGGGGAGGCCGACTTCGGCGGTGACGTAGGATTCGAGTTTGATTTTGGCGCGGAGCTTTCCGTCGCGGACGAGATCGGCGACGGTGGTGCCGGCGTCGGCGGCCATTTTTTCCACAAGCGGGTAGCGCTCGGGGTGGACGGCGCTGGCGTCCAGTGGGTGCGCGGCGTCGCGGATGCGAAGGAAGCCGGCGGCCTGCTCGAAGGCTTTCGGGCCGAGGCGCGGGACATCCTTGAGGTCGGTGCGGGATTTGAAGGGGCCGTGCTCGTTGCGGCGGGCGACGATGGCGGCGGCCGTGGTGGCGTTGAGGCCGGAGACGTAGCTGAGGAGTTGTTTCGAAGCGGTGTTGAGTTCGACGCCAACGCGGTTCACGGAGCTGACGACGGTGTCGTCGAGGGACCGCTTGAGCGCGGCCTGATCAACGTCGTGCTGGTATTGGCCGACGCCGATGGATTTTGGGTCGAGCTTCACGAGTTCGGCGAGCGGGTCCATGAGGCGACGGCCGATGGAGACGGCGCCGCGCACCGTGAGATCGTGGTCGGGGAACTCTTCGCGGGCGACGTCGCTGGCGGAGTAAATCGAGGCGCCGGATTCGTTGACCATTACGATCGGAATCGAGGGTGAGAGGCCGAGTGTGCGGACGAAGGCCTCGGTCTCGCGGCCGGCGGTGCCGTTGCCGATGGCGACGGCCTCGACGTTGAAGAATTTCACGAAGCCGGTGAGTTTTTCCTTCGCCTCGACCTCCATGCGGTCGGGGAAGACGACGTCGTTGTGGAGCAGTTTGCCCTGGCGATCGAGGATGACGACTTTGCAACCGGTGCGGATGCCGGGGTCGATGGCCATGACGACTTTCTCACCGAGCGGGGCGGCGAGGAGGAGTTCGCGGAGATTGTCGGCGAAGACCTTGATGCCGGCCTCGTCGGCGCGCTTCTTGGATTCGAGACGCATCTCGGTTTCCATCGCGGGGCAGAGGAGGCGTTTGCAGGCGTCCTGCGTGGCGAGGATGACCTGCGCAGCGCAGGTGTTGAGAGCTGAGGGTTGAGAGTTGAAAGCCGGCTTGATGAAGAGCGACTGCACCTCGGCGAACGCGGTGGCTTCGTCGGGGAGCTGCACGCGCATCATGAGAAAAAGTTCCTTTTCGCCACGGCGCATTGCGAGGACGCGGTGGCTGGGGGCTTTGTTCAGCGGCTCGCTCCACTCGAAGTAATCTTTGAACTTCGAGGCCTCGACCGAGGTGTCTTTGCCGGTGAGGACTCTCGAGGAAATGATCGCGTCTTTCTGGTAAACGGCGCGGAGCTTGGCGCGAGCGTCTTTATCGTCGCTCATGCGCTCGGTAAGAATGTCACGGGCGCCGGCGAGGGCTTCGTCGGTGGTGGCGATCTTCGATAGGACATTCTTGCCGTCGTCGGCCGTGTAGTCCTTGCCGACGTAGGCTTGCGCGGCGGCGAGGGCGTCGGTCGCGGGGTCTTGGGCCCAGAGGAGATCGGCGAGGGGCTCGAGGCCTTTCTCTTTCGCGATGGTGGCGCGCGTGCGCTTCTTCGGGCGGAAGGGGAGATAGATGTCCTCGAGGACGGCGAGGGTATCGGCGGCGTTGACGGATTTTTCGAGGGCGGGGGTGAGGAGGTTGCGCTCCTTGAGCGAGGCGAGGATGGCGGCGCGGCGCTCGTCGATGGCCTTCATCTGCTCAAGGCGGTCGCGGATCGCGAGGACCTGCACCTCGTCGAGTTCGCCGGTGACCTCTTTGCGATAGCGGGCGATGAACGGCACGGTCGCGCCGCCGGCGAAGAGCTGTGCGGTGGCGGCGACTTGATAGACCTTGATGTTCAGCTCGGCCGCGAGGCGGAGGACGTGGTCGGGATTGGGTTGAGTGGTGGCCGAGGAGGCGACAGCGGACATGAAAGGAAAAGCGGCGAGCAGAGAGCGACGTGCGGAGTGCGCAACTCCGAAAATGCCCGCGTGCGTGATTGCGTGTGGAGTCGCGTGAGCTACGGTGCGCGCATGAGAAAATTTCTCGGTGCCGCCGTCCTCTTGGTTTTGAGTGTGTTGCCCAACCTGCGTGCCGCCGAGGCGTGGTTGCCCATCGAGGAGCAGGTGGCCGAGGCGGTGAAATCGTCCGACGTCACCATCGTCCACTTTTGGGCGCCGTGGTGTCCGAACTGCGCGATGGAGTTGAAAAGCGGCGGCTGGAAAAAATTTCTCGGGGCGAACCCGAAGGTGAAGGTTATCTTCGTCACCGTGCGCGACGAGCGTGACGGCGCGGTCGAGCTGGCGAAGTTCGGCCTCGGCCCGCAGAAAAATTTTCAACACGTGCAGCATCCGAATCCCTCGCGCCGGCCGGAGACGGAGATGACGTCGTTCATGGGCCTGCGCGTTGGCTGGACGCCGGCGACCTGGATCTACCGCAACAACCGCCTCCGCTACGCGCTCAACTACGGCCAGATTCGCTTCAACATCCTCCAGCAGCTCGTCGACGACACGGACCCGAAGTGGTTGTAGGCGGCGACAAGGGTGTCGCCGATCCGGATCGGCAGCACTCTTGCCGCCGCATCCGGCGGTGCCTGACGTGATGACTGGATCGTGCCTTGTCTCTCGCGGGTGATTGTGCGCCACTTTCGATTTTCGCGCCGCTCCACCGCCATGTCCGCCATCAATCGTTTCCTCCTCGAGAACAACCTCCGCATCGCGACGAATCCGTGCGTGAGCCCGGATTTCTGTCTGGATTGGCCCGCGCTGCGCGACGAAGTGCGGGCGAACAAGCTGCTGAAGATTTACCCGAAGAGCCGCTTTGAAACGAAAGCCGGCGCGTGGATCCTGCTCGAAAACACCCAGGGCGATTGCGCGTGGCGGTTGCAGGGCAAGACCGACGCGCTGCACGACGGCATCGAACTCGCGGACGGTGCGCAGGCGTTTCCCGCGACCTTCGCGAATCTGCTCCGCCTGAAAAATCTCGTGCAGGAGCACAATCCCGCGGCGACGATTTTTGCAACGGCGACGGAAAAACTCGGCCAGAGCACGCTTGGGATCGGCGCGCGGTTCACGACGTTGCACTGGCCGGCAGTGGATTGGGCGATGAGTGCGCTCAGCCTCGGCGTGACGGCGAACCAAAACTCGATTCCGCGCGAACTCGTTTACGACACCGATGTGATGCTCGCGGGCCAGCTCGATAGCGTGCCGTTTCCCTTCATCGGCACGAATGTTCCCGAAGGTCATCAGGGCCAGAGTGTCGAGGGCATGAGCCACGGCTGCGTGCTCGCGAAACTGAAAACGGGTTTCCATCGCCGTGGGATTGCATGGAGTTTCAACGCCGACCATCAACCCATCGGCGGCAAGTTCGACAATCGCGAGGACGCGCTCGTCACCGGTTGCGTGCTCGCGAGCTACATCACCTTCGATCTCTCGCCGGAGTTGGCGCAGACGAAGGTTGCGGATGATGCGGCGGCATGGGTGAAGGCCAACGTGCCCGCCGAACTCGTCGCTAAGGTGAAGGCGCGCGTCGCATCCGTCGGGCTCACGCTCAACGAAACCGACTTCGCCAAGCTCCTCGCCTACGTTTGGCCGTCGTTGCAAAAGATGCAGCGCCGCGACGAAAGATACGCCGCCGCCCGCGCGAAGCTTTTCACGACCGAGGTCGGCCGCGCCTACTTGCGCGAACTCTCGATCGACGAACTGCCCGGCCTTACCACGCCCGAGACGACCGCGATCATGCTCGCGCTCTGCGAGGCGCTGGGAATGCAGATTCACTTCGTCGCGCCGGCCTTCGGTTTCCAAAAAAACATGCCGTATCCCGACAACGCCGCCTTGCGCGCGTTGATCGAAAAGCAGTGGGGCGTGTGCAATCAGTTCGGCGCGAGCATCGGTTTCCACTCGGGCTCGGGAAAATCCGCCGAGAATTATCAGGTGATGGGCCAGGTGACCGGCGGCCGCCTCGAAATCAAGACGAGTGGGCGCTACACCTACGAGATGGGCCGCGCGCTCTTCGCGTCGAAGACCGTGAGCGACCAGTCGCTCTGGCGCGATTGGTATAAGTTCACACTCGAGCTGGCGCTGCTCGGGGCCTACAGCGCCGATGCGACCGAGCAGAAGATGGCGCGCGTCTTCATCACCGATGCACTCACGAAAACCGGCCGCAGCACCGAGGTGTTCGGCAACGCCGCCGCCACGCGCAAGGCGCTCGAGTCGCTGCCGCCGAGCCCGGAGCACATGTTCTGGTTCGAGTATAATTTTCTCCACGTGCTCGCCGCCCACGGCCGCGCCGAAAAGGCCGCGCTCGGCGACCACACGCCTGCCGGCTACCGGCAGCGCGCGCGTTTCTACAGCGTGAGCGATGAGGGCCGGCTCAACTTCGCGAAAAACATCGCGACCTACATCGTCTTCCTTGCCGAAAACACCGGCCTCGTGTCCGCCGCCACCTGCGCCGCCGCGCACAAACTCCTCGCCGGCTACACGTCGCTCGACGCGATGCTGAACGACATTTCCAAATAATTCTTCGCCGCGGCCAATCGAAAATCTAGAATCCAAAATCGAAAATGCCATCCCGTCCCTTCATCCACGACGATTTCCTCCTCGCCACCAAGCAGGCGCGTGAGCTCTACCACCGCTACGCGAAGAGCGAGCCAATCTACGACTACCACTGTCATTTGCCGCCGGACCTGATCGCGAAGAACCATGAGTTCGCCGACCTCGCCGAGCTCTGGCTCGGCGGCGATCACTACAAGTGGCGCGCGATGCGCACCAACGGCGTGAAGGAAAATTTCGTCACCGGCGGCGCCTCGCCGCGTGAAAAATTTCAGGCCTGGGCCGAGACCGTGCCGCACACATTGCGCAATCCGCTCCACCACTGGTCCGCACTCGAGCTCAAGCGCTACTTCGGCGTCGACGAACTTCTCGACGGCAAATCCGCCGAGCGCATTTGGAAAAAGGCCAACGCGAAACTCCCCCGGCTCCGCGTCCACGATTTGATCAACACGTCGAAGGTCGCCGTCGTCTGCACGACCGACGACCCCGCCGATTCCCTCGATCACCACCAGGCGATCGCGGCGAATCCCGGCAAGTTGAAGGCGCGCGTTTATCCCGCGTTTCGTCCCGACAAGGCCCTCGCCGTCGGCCATCCCGCCGGCTTCAACGCGTGGGTCGAGAAGCTCGCCGCGACCGCCGGCGGCGCGTTCGCGAGCGGCGGCATCAAGACCTTCGACGATCTCCTCGGCGCGCTGAAAAAGCGCCACGACGATTTCCACGCCATCGGTTGCCGCGTCTCCGATCACGGGCTCGAGAGTGCGCTCGCCGAGTCCTGCACGCACGCGCAGGCGAAGATGATTTTCGACGCCGCGCGCCGCGGTCG
>JANXSC010000411.1 GCA_025352845.1 Opitutaceae bacterium | reverse complement strand
GTGAAGCGACTGCTCGCCTTCGCGGAAAAATGCCGCGACGACCTCGGCGACTTGCTGACAAAGCGCGTCGGCAAAGGCACGCGCGAACCCGGCCGCATCGCCGAAGCCCGCAAGAAGGCGGAGTGACGACGGTGCGCGCATCGCGCATTTTGCGTTCGTTGCCCGCCACTGCTCGACGCCAGTCAGCCAGAGACAGGGCCCAGCGGGACGCCGGTGTGAGCGTGGGTGTTCCTACGCGCATCAGCGGCCCCCGCGTATTCAGCTTCGTTTTACGACGTGGAAACTTGAGGTTTTGGCATTGGTGCAATTCAAAGGCATCATCCCGCAGCGCCTCCTCGGATTCTTCATCACGCTCTTGGGATTTTGCGCCGCGAACGCACAGCAGATTACTGTCTACAGCAACGGGAACGTGACCGTCGGCACCACGCGCCAGCTCACGGCCTACGTGCCATAGAGTCCGAACAACGTCACCTGGTCGGTCAACGGCGTCGCCGGCGGCGACGCGATCAATGGCACCGTTTCGACGAGCGGACTCTACAAGGCGCCGGCCGCGATTCCCGCCGCCAACGCCGTCGCCGTCCGCGCCACCAGCACCGCCTTTCCCAACAAGACGGACGCGGTCACGCTCACGATCACCCAGCCTCCCGTGCAGCTCTGGAGCACGTCGCCCAAATCCGTTCCGGCCGGGAATTTCATGATCACACTCAACGGTGCGAATTTTCACGCGGGCTCGGTCGTGAGGTTCGGCGGCGTCGCGCTGCCGACCACGCTCATCTCCGCGACCGGCCTGCGCGCCACTGGCACCGCCCTGCCGGCCCAGGCCGGCACCAGCGTCCCCGTTACTGTCGTCAACGCCGGGCTCGGTGGCACCACCAGTTCCGCCATCTCCCTCGCGATCACCGCGGCACCTGCTGTCGCTGTCACCGTCAACCCCGCCAGTGCCAGCGTCGCCGCCGGTGCCACGCGGCAATTCTCCGCCACCGTCACTGGCGCGGCCAACACCAGCGTCACATGGAGCGTCAACAATCTCGCCGGCGGCAACGCCACGCTCGGCACGATTTCCAGCTCTGGCCTCTACACCGCTCCCGCCTCCGCACCCGCGCCAGCCAGCGTCACCATCCGTGCCACCAGTTCCGCGGACGCGACGGCGAGCGCCACCGCGCTTGCCGCGATCACGACATCACCTAATCCCGGCACCGGCCAGAGCACCGCCAATCTCGCGGCCGCTCGCCTCCTCGAACAGGCCGCCTACGGCCCGACGCCCACCGAGCTCGCGCGCGTCCAAACGCTTGGCGTCGCCGCGTGGCTCGACGAGCAGTTCGCATTGCCCGAGACGCCGATCGCGAATCCCGGCGCGATGAGCATGGGCGTCGTGCAGTCGCAAAATCTCAACCGCCTCTCCGCCGCCCCCGATCAGCTCCGCCAGCGCGTCGCCAACGCGCTCGGCCAAATCATCGTGATCTCGGCGAACAAGAATATCCATCCCGACGAGATCGTTCCCTATCTCGAAATTCTCAGTCGCAACGCCTTCGGCAATTACCGCACTCTGCTCGACGAGATTACCAAGAGTTCGCAGATGGGAAAATATCTCGACCTCGCGAACAGCAACAAGCCCACCGCCGGCAGCGCCGCCAATGAAAACTTCGCGCGCGAGCTGATGCAGCTCTTCACCATCGGGCTCTACTATCTGAATCCCGACGGCTCGCGCCAGCTCGACCCGCAGGGCAACCCGATCCGCGCCTACGATCAGGCGACCGTGCAGCAGGTCGCACTCGCGCTCACCGGCTGGACGTTTCCCGGCACGGGCAGCAACAACTGGGAAAATTTCTCCGGCCCGCTCCAGCCGCGCGAGGTCAATCACGCCACCACGGCCAAGACACTCGTCGGCGTCACCCTCCCCGCCGGCCAAACCACCAGCGCCGACATGGCCGGCGTGCTCGACTGGCTCTTCAACCACCAGAACACCGGTCCGGGCCTGCAGGGGAAAAAGAAAAGCGGGAGCCGGGCGTCGCGCCCTGTGACGCTGACGTGTTCAAACTCCACCCCACTCCCACCCTGGACCCTATCGCGCCATGACCCGCGCGTGCGAGGACAAGTTCGCCCTGCGCCATGAACGGGTGCGCTACGCCCAGACCCACGGCGTGCGCGCCACCGCCCGGCCGCTACGAGTGTGCGCGCAACACCGTGCGCCTGTGGTCCCGCCGCTGGGCGGGCGCGACGAGCGGCTCGCCGACCATTCCCGCCGCCCCCACCGCCAGCCCCGCCGCACCTGCGCCGCGCAGGAAAAACTCGTCGTCGCCGCGCGGAAAAAAGCGCCCGGCTTCGGCGCGCGGCGCCTGGTGGACAGGTTCCAGTTGCCCGTCGGCAAAGGCGCCGCGCACCGCATCCTGCGGGACGAAAAACTCGTCCGCCCGCGGCCCAGCAAGCACCGCCGCAAAGCCGATCTGCACGCCATCAAGGCCGCCCACCCGCCGCTCTGTCGCCTGCAAATGGACACCAAGTATCTCACCGATATTCCCCACTACCGGTCGCAGCTGCAGGCGCAGGCGCTGCCCCCTTTCCAATACACGATCCGCGACGAAGCCACCGGCGCGCTCTTCCTCGCCTACGCCTCCGACCGCTCGAAAACCTACGCCACGCTCGCCCCGGCCCGCGTCCTCGCGCACCTCCGCGCCCACGGCCTCGACCTGGCCCAGGTCGAGGTGCGCACCGATCTGGGCAGCGAGTTCGACGGCGACACCGTCCACTACCGCCCCAACGGCTTCCACGGCAGCCTCGTCGCCACCGGCGCGCGCCACCGCTTCAATCCGCCCGCCCGCCCCAACGCCAACGCCGACGTCGACGTCGAAAGCAGCCACGCCACCATCGAGCCCGAGTGCTTCGACCTGGAGCACTTCGCCGGCCCGGCGCTCTTCCTCGCCGCCATCACCACCGACCAGCACTGCTTCAACTTCGCCCGTAAAAACCGCTCCCGCGGTGACCGCACCCCGGCCGCACTCCTCGCCCAACGCGCCCCGCACCTCAGCCCCAAAATCCTCCTGCTATCCCCGGTGATCCTCGACCTCACGGTGGGTCAGGATCTGTCTGGACCTCCCGCGTGTCCAACGTGGACGGGGCATCCCGCCTCGTGTCCGGCAAACTCGGCAAACGTCTTCCCTGAAAGTTTCGGCCTCACCCCCTCACCGTCCGGCCTCGCGCAAGAGCGACGCCTTGCGCTCCGGCGGCAGCGGGATGTCCCGCAGCCACATTTCGGCGGCGGCGGGATTGGTCGAGAGCCACTCTCGTGCGGTGCGCTCCACCCATTCGTCGCTGCGATCCGAGCGGGGCAACTGTCGCAGCCAGTCCGCGGCTTCGCGCGGAGACGACACCAGCAGGCCATCCACAAAAATCTCCATCGCCCGATCACGCGTCGGGCCTCCCGGAAGCGCATTCACCCACGGCCCGAGGCCTCCCGCCGCGGCCGGGCCACGCTGGCGCACATATTCCAAAATCGCGTCGTCGCGCGACATTCCGGTCGGTTGCGTCGCGCGCCACGCCAGAAACTCCGGTGTGTCCACCGCCGTCAGCGCCCCCAACGCCACGCTGCCGCCGCGCGTGCGAATCCCCGTGCCGCGCGTGTTCGGCCCGTTCACCATGCGCCGCGCGCCCGGCACACCGAGCCCCGTATCGACACCCGCAAAGGCCGCGTAACGCGCCTCGCCCGCGGGCATCTGCCGCGCCCACGCCAGTGCCGCCCGCGAGTCCACCGCCGCCCACGTCTGCCCGATCGCGGTCAACAAGAGCCACCGGTCGCGACCCTCGGGGAGCATCTCCGCCAGCGTGATGGCCCGGCGGGGATTGCTCTGCGCCAGTTCGAAACCGATCCCCGGCGCCACGCGCGAACGCAGTTCGCCTTCCGGCAATTCGCGCAACCAGCCCACCGCCGCGTCGGCATCGCTCCGCGCCCAGGCCGCCGCGGCAAAAACCAAAACGTCGTCGCGGGCCGCGCGCACCGGCAGCGCCAGCAGCCGGTCGATCGTCGGTCGCGCATTCGCGCGGACCAATTCGTTGGCCACCGTCCTCCGGGCCAGCGCCGCCGAATCGGCGAGATCGAGCGCCCACTGCAACGCGGCCCCCGGCTCGCGCTGCGCCCAGCCGCGCGCCGCGCGCTCCAGCACCGCGTCGCGCGCCGGGCCCTCCGGCAGCACAAGCGCAAGCCTCGCTGCGCTCGCCGGGTCCTGTTCCGTCAGCATCGTCCCGAGCGCGAGCTGCAGTCGCAACCGCGCCGCCGGTTCCGCCACCGCTTCGATCGCGCGCAGCGCACCGGAAAAATCCCGCTGCCGCGCTCGCTCCAGCGCCCCGGCGAGCACGCTGGCTTCACTCGTCACGACCGCCGCCGGTTCCGCCGCAGGCAACATGGTCGGCATCGCCGGCGGATGCTCTCCAGGTGCCGCGACAAACGCACAGCCCCCGAGCAGCACGCCGACGACACTGAGCAAAATCTCCCGAGAAAAATTCCGCCAAATATTCATCCGCCAATAATTGTTTCAGGCACGTAAGCGCAACGGCCGGCCAGCGCAACCCACGCGATGATTCACTCACGATCAGTGACCGATCCCGCCTGCATCGTTGACAGGCCCCGGACCCGGCCTATTGCCTTTCGCCTTTCGCGCGTCCGCGCGCCGCTCCGTTTTTCCATCCCATCCATCCTCAACATGGCCGCCAAATCCACTGCCAAGAAACCCGCGAAGGCCAAAGCCTCGCCTGCCAAGAAATCCGCCTCCAAGGGCATCAAATACGTTTACACGTGGGGCGCCGGTCGCGCCGACGGTAACGGTTCGATGAAGAACCTCCTCGGCGGCAAAGGCGCCAATCTCGCCGAGATGACGCGCATCGCTCTCCCCGTGCCTCCCGGTTTCACGATCACGACCGAGGTCTGCACTTACTTCTACGCCAACAAGCGCACCTATCCCACCTCGCTTCAGGCGCAGATGGAAGCCGGCGTGGTCAACATGGAGAAGATCATGGGCACGAAGTTCGGCGCCACCACCGGCATGCCCCTCCTCCTCGCCGTCCGCTCCGGCGCCCGCGACTCGATGCCCGGCATGATGGACACCATCCTCAACCTCGGCCTCAACGACGACAGCGTCGTCGCCCTCAAGCAGGCCACCGGCAACGAGCGCTTCGCCTACGATTGCTACCGCCGCTTCATCCAGATGTATGGCGACGTCGTCATGGGCGTCCAAAAACGCGAAGGCGAAGACCACGATCCCTTCGAGCACGCGATCCACTCGTTCAAGCACGAGACCTACCATCGCGACATCATCGACTCCGATCTCACCGCCGCCGACCAGCAGGAACTCATCAAGCGCTTCAAGGCCCTCATCAAAGAGCGCACCGGAAAAGCGTTCCCCAACAATCCGTGGGACCAGCTCCGCGGTGCCGCCGGTGCCGTGTTCGGCTCCTGGATGAACGACCGCGCCAAGGTTTACCGCGCGAAATACAACATTCCCTCCGAGTGGGGCACCGCCGTCAACGTGCAGGCGATGGTCTTCGGCAACACCGGTGACACCTCCGGCTCCGGCGTCGCGTTTACCCGCAATCCCGCCAACGGCGTCAACGAATTCTACGGCGAATTCCTCGTCAACGCGCAGGGCGAAGACGTCGTCGCCGGCGTCCGCACGCCCGAGCCCGTCCTCAAGCTGAAGGACGTGATGCCGAAATCCTA
>JANXSC010000002.1 GCA_025352845.1 Opitutaceae bacterium | reverse complement strand
TTTCTCACCTCGACCGACGAGCGCTTCCGCCCCGTCAATCTCTTCAACGGCCCCGACGGCGCGCTCTACGTCGTCGATCTGTATCGCGGTATTTTGCAGCACCGCATCTACGTCACGACTTTCCTGCGCAAGCAAATCGAGGAGCGGGGACTCGCCGATGGCATCGGTCTCGGCCGCATCTGGCGCATCGTCCCCGACGGCGCGCCGAAGGCCAATTTCAACGTGGGTTTGGCGCGCGCCTCGTCGCTCGAGCTGGTGGGAAAACTCGCCGATCCCAACGGCTGGGTGCGTGACACCGCGCAGCGCCTGCTCGTCGAGCGGCGCGATCCGGCCGCGACGGTGGCATTGAGCCGGCTCGCCACCGATGCGACGAAGTCCGCCGCCGCGCGTTCGCATGCGCTGTGGACCTTGGACGGCACGGCGGCACTTGAGCCGAAAGTGGTCCTGAGTTCGCTCGGTGACGCGGACGCCCATGTCGTCGCAAACGCCGTGCGGCTCGCGGAAAAATTTCTGGCCGCACCCAACGCCAACGCCGAGGTGATCGCGCGCGTGGTGGCGCTCGTGCGCCAGCGCACCGAGCCCGAAGTGCGGTTGCAGCTCGCGCTCTCGCTCGCCGGGGGACGCACAGCGGAAACCGACGCCGCGCTCGCCGCGCTCGTCGTCGCGTCAGGCCGCCAACCGTTTCTCGCGGACGCCGTGGTGAGCGGCCTCGCGAAGCGCGAGGTGCCGTTCATCGAACTCCTGCTGAAGCAGCCGAGCGCTGCGGGAATCGCAGGCGAAGTCGTGCGCTTTGCGACGAGCTCCGTGCTTAAATCCAGCAACGCCGCGCAAATCGATCGTGTGCTCTCCCTGCTGACGGCGAAGGCGACGCCCGGGTGGGCGCGCCTGGAATTGCTCGCGGGCGTGCGCCACTTTCTGCCGAAGGCGGAGGGCCGGGGATTTGCCGGCACCGGTTTTGGCGGCGGCACGCCCGGTGGTGCGGGCGGTCGTGGTGGAGCCGGCACTCCCGGTGCGCCTGGCACGGGTGCCGCCGTAGGTGCCGCTCGCGGCGGCCCGCTGGGTGGCGGCGAAGGCCGCGTGTTTGTCGGCAGCCTGCCGGTCGAGCCGAAGCCACTCGTGGCGCTCGCCGCGCAGAAGGATTCGCCGGATGCCGCGACGGCGGCCGACTTGCTCAAGCTTTTGAAATGGCCGGGCAAGCCCGGGGTCGCGGCCGAAGCGCGCGCGCTCACGGCGGCCGAGCAGGCGCTCTTCGAAAAAGGTCAGGTCCAGTTCGCCACGCTCTGCGCCGCGTGCCACCAGCCCAACGGCCAGGGCCTCGCCGGCCTTGCGCCCTCGCTCGTCTATTCGCGCTGGGTGCTCGGCGATCCGCGCCTCCTCGCGCGCATCATCCTCCACGGAAAAGTGCAGGAAAACCTCTCGATGCCGCCGTGGAAAGCCGCGCTCGACGACGAGGCCATCGCCGGCGTGCTCACCTTCGTCCGCCGCTCCTGGGGCCACGACGCCGACCCGATCCTGTCCGACGTCGTCGCCACCGCCCGCGCCGATTCGGTGGCGCGCGACCAACCTTGGAGCGACCCCGACCTCGAAGAACTGATGCAGACCCTCGGGCCCCCGCGGCGCCCGCGGAAGCAGTAAGAGCGAGTTTCTCTTTCCGCGTTTTTCTTCCCGCTTACTGCGACAATTTGCCGTGCTTAACCCGAACGTTTTTTCCTTTCCGCGAGAAGGCGCTTGAGAAACACCCGATCGATTTCGTCTTTGTCGCGATAGGTTTGTTTCATCTTCAGCAAGGTTTCGGCCGAGGCGAAGGGGATGGCCACGCCCTCGATGACCACGGTTTCGGCGTCTTGGATCGCGTCTTCATACGACAATCCGCACGCGGCCATCATCAGGTCGATCATCAGTTCGTCCACGACCCGCACCACGGCGTAGTCCGCGAAATCTCGCTCGGTGATTTCCCTCGCGGATTTTCCCGGCAACATTTCCAACGCGCGCACGACCGCTCGGCGGTTTTCTTCCGAGCGCTGCACCAGCAGATCGATGTCTTCGGTGGCACGGAGAAATCCCTGCTGGATGATCGCCATGCCGCCGACGACGAGGTAGCGCGCGCCCTGCGCGTTGAGTTCGCGGCAGAGGGCGATCAGGTCGCGGTCTTCGGGCGGCCGCGGCGGTTGAGGCGTTGTTCCGTCTGCCATGTGTCGGAGTCTTCCAAGGTTCGAAAACGCTTCACGCCGCGCTCGTAGGGCAGGCAGCCGATGATCTTTGCCGCGGTCCGCTGCAGGCGGCCGAACCGCGCCCACTGTGTGTCGCTGGCAAACGGCGCGCCCACCGTCTTCATCGGCAATTCCATGCGGCGAGCGTTATCGAGATCGGCGGGTGGTGCCAGATATTTGTCTGGCTGTAGAGCGGGGTCGCCGAACCCCGCCGGGTTGGCGAGGTTCAGGGGCGGCTTGGCCTTCACTCTGGATTTCGGGTTTTTTTTCGGCGGGGTTCGGCGACCCCACCCTACAGCCGAATCATTCCGTCACCTTCGCCACGGGCGGGAGGCCGCGGAGGGCGCGGGGTTGGTTTTCGTCGAGGCGCTGGCCGGGGTCGCGCAGACTCGCCAGGTATTCGACGACGTCGCGGAGTTCGGACGGCGTGAGGAGTGCGCCGTAGATTTCGGGCATGCCGCTCGGCGCGCCTTCGCGTTTTGCGATGTCGGATTTCTTCACGTCGACCAGTTTGTTGTCGGTGTTGCGGAGCGTGAGCGTGGCGGCGGTCTCGCTGGCGACGATGCCGGCGGCGGACTCGCCGTTTTTCAAC
>JANXSC010000179.1 GCA_025352845.1 Opitutaceae bacterium | reverse complement strand
AGGAACCTTCGGAATATTTCTTGTCCGTCAGGTTGTAGATACCAAGGGAACTCGTCAGCCGGTAGCCGAGGACTTCCCACGGATAACCGATCGTGGCGTCGAAGACCATGTAGTTGCCCGCTTGATAGCCGCCGGCGAGCGGGTTCCAGTCGACGGAGCGGGAGACGACGGTCTTGGACGAGTAGCGCATGCCGCCGCCAAGCGACACGCCGCGGCCATAGCCGCCGATGAGATCCTCGGTCAGCGTATATTTGCCGAAGAAATTGAACCGGTATTCCGGCACGTTTTCCAAACGGGCCTTGTAATAAATGTCCGATGCAATCCTAGCCGTCGGGGAAGACGCGGTGTAGGCCGCCGAACCGGGCTGGTTGCGCGTCTTGTCGAAAACTGTCTTGGCGGTCCAAAGCCAAGAGCCGTTGATGACGGCCTGCATGTTGCGGCGCGGGGTCCAGATGATCTCGGCCTCGGAGCCCTCGATCCGGTTTTTCAGGTCGGTCGTGCGCCAGCGGAAGTTGCGGGCGTTGTAGCCGTAGGTGCCCGGGGCAAACAGCTGGGTGCTGAAATTAAACGGCTCCTCAAGGTTCGACTGCTTGGCGCCGTCGTCGAGTTTCTGGTTCGAGCGCTCGCCACGGAAGAACGAGAGCGTGCCGACGACCCGGCTGTCCGGAGTGGAGATTTTTGCCCCGAATTCAATGTTGGTGCCGGACTCGTTCTTGATTTGGCCGTAGGCCCCCTTGGCCTCCATGACGGACTTGGCCTGCGCGACCGAGGTGATCGTCGTGCCCTGATAGACGAACGAGCCGGGGCGCAGGATGGGCTGGCCCGAGGCGTTGAGGCCCTGGAAGCCGTAGTCCAGCGCGCTCTGGTATACGCTCAGTTCATCGCCGACACCGGGTCCGGGGAAAAATCCGCCGACATTGCCCGAGTTGAATTTGAATAGCTTCGAACCCGAGGCGTAGATGTTAATCGACTTGGTGAGGGCAAACGAGGCCCCGGCCATCGAAGACCGGCCCTTTTGATCGAGCGGGATCGTCTGCTGGTAGGCTTTTGAGTGGCCCCAGACATCCTCGGGATACGCGCTCGGATTGGTGATCATGTCGGCCGTGTAGATAAACCACGGGAAGTTGTTCGACTGATCCTGCCAGCGCTCATAGCGCTTTTCCTCGCGGTAGCCGGCGAGCACGGTCAGGCGGTCCTTGAGGAACGAGCCCTGATAGTTGATATAGTGGCTTTGCAGAGTCGGGCGGTAGCCGTCGAGCGCATTGCGGTCGTCCTGCCAATAGACACTGATGTCGGGGCTGATTTCCGCGCCCGGATCCCAGTTCGTGTAGATCTGCCGCACGGGCTTGATGGAGCCGTCGCGCTGCTTGATGACTTGGTTTACCGGCACACCGCCGAACTCATAGACCTTCGGATTGACGGCGTAGTCGGGATTGGCGGTCGCGTTGCGGGCGCCGGGGAGGAACGCAAGATTGACATCGGTGGCCGCGGCCTTGCCGAGGTAAAGCTGGCGCCAGTCGGATTTTTGGCCGCCGATCAGAACCTTGTTCTTGGTGCCGAGAAGATCCTTCTTGAAGACGAGGTCGACGAGGGAGGTTTTGGTCTCGCGGTAGTAGCCGGAGCCGCCGGCGCCGAGGCCGACGTTCCAATGCACGCCGTCGGCATAGGGCGTGGTGATCGCGCCGTTGCCGAAATTATTGAAGTTGGAAACGTCGCGCACCCAGGCGGCGCGACCGCTGAACCATTCGACCGGTGCGAATTCGAGGGCGGCCGTCATCACCTTGACCTCGTTGTCGCTCCACGATCCGCGGCTGGTGTAGTTGAACGCCTTGTCGTAGATCGTCTGGTTGTTCTTGTCGATATAGTAGCCGCCGCGCTTGACTTTGGTATACGCGGGAAGGGTGAGGTCGCCGGTCGCGATGCGCTTGTTATTGATGTAGGTCGCATAGGCCACGCTAGGTGTGGTCGTGGCCTGAGCGACGGTGACGCCACCGGCACCCACCACATTGTTGATCAGTGTGGCGGTGGAGGTGCCATACTGGCCGGTGCGCGCGGCGCTCTGCCAGCCCGCGAAGTCGCTGTAGATCCAGTCATAGTCGTTGTAGTTATAGCGCTCCTTGAGGTATTCGAAGTCGACGTTGACCCTTACCTTGCCGCTGCTGAAGGGGACAACCGTCAGCGAGGGCGTGACGTTGAAGCCCTTCTTGTATTCGAAGCGGCGCTCGCCCGTGGTGTCCTCATAGGCTCCGACCACGCGGAAGGCGGTCGTCTTGGACAGGACGGCGTTGTGGTCATATTTCACCTTGTCGCCGCCGTTGCTGTCGATCGAGTAGCCAAACGACGTCGGCACCGGTGTGAGACTCGCCCGCTTGGTGATGTAGTTGATCACGCCGCCGGGATAGCCCTGGCCGAAGAAGACAGAGGCCGGACCCTTCACCACCTCGACGCGCTCGGTGCTGTCGAGGCTGTAGGCGGCATAACGAAAGATGCCGTCCCGCATCAGGGTGTTGACCGAGAAGCCGCGCATCGTAAAGCCGCCCTGCGGGGTAGCCTCATTAGCCGGCACGCGCATGGCAAAGCGAGTGTCGCCCGAGGCCGCGGCGGTATAGCGGAACAGATCCGTGAGCGACTTGGCGTTGGTGTCGTCGAGGAATTCACGCGAGAGCACCGAGATGTTCAGCGGAATGTTCTGAATCTCCATGCCGATCCTCGTCGCGGTGGCGGAGTTGGTTTTCAGGTAGCCGTAATCCTTGTCGGATTTGACCTCAAACGGCGTGAGCACCTGCACTCCTTCGTCGGTGGGGAGCGGAGCCATGGCGGACTTTGGCGCGGCCATCGCGCCGGCCGGCTGGGTCGCGGGCTGGATGGTCGGCGCCGTGATCGCCTTGCCTTGGGCTTCGGCTAGCTGTTTGCGCAGCATGGCGTTTTCTTCCTGAAGCCGGCGGAGGGCTGCGGCGTCGCCCGATTGCGCGGAGGCAAGCGGGACGGCGAGCAGGGCCGCCAGCGCGATGGCCAGGGAACGCCTGGCGAGGTGGGCTGGGTGGGTCATGGATGCGTTCATTTATGCTGGGGGTTGAAACTTCCGACTGTGAGCGGAAAGGAGGAGGGGTTACTGGGTCGAGTGAAAACCGTTGGGATGCACCACCAGCGTCGGCGAGATCGAGATGCCGATGCGGCCGGGGCTGTGGCGGTTTGCGATCCGCCAGAACAGGTGGTCGATGACCTTGCGCACGAGGGTGGGCAGGTTGATGTCGATCGCGGCGGGCAGGTGATCGAGGTTGTGATAGATCACGGGATTATAGTTGCCGATAATCACCTCGAAATCGCGGCCGGATTTTTTTCCCGCCTCGCGCAGCCCGCGGAAAAACGATCCGCAGAAATGATCGACGGGCATGTAGAGGCCGGTCGCGCGCGGGCTGCTGGCGAGCAGCGTCCGCACGAGCGTGTCGGATTCGCCGTGGAGCGGTGCGACCTCCAGGTAGCTGACGCCGGGATTGGATTTTCCGAGGATGGAGTTCACCGTCAGCTTCAACTCGGCGGCGCGGCCGAGAAATGCCTTCACGCGGCGGGCGACGGCGCTGTAGTCGGGATCGGTGCTGATGACCGCGACGGCCTTGTGGCCGCGCTGCGCGAGGTAGTCGGCGGCCATGCGGCCGTTTTCCTCGTTGTTCGGCTCGACGTAGTCGCCGGCAAACGTCGCTGAACGGCGCGTCATGAACCAGACGTGCGGCAGATCCCGCAGCTTCGCGAGCGTGGTGGGCGAGGGCTCCATCCCCTGAATAATCAGGCCGTCGAGTTTCTCGGTGGCGATCCCGGCGGGCAATTCGTCGGGCGTGTTGGAAAACAGCACGCGCAGATCGACGCGGTAGCGCGTGTCGGTGGACTGCACTTGCAGTAACTGATCCTGAAACCAGTTCAGGCTCGGGTTGTTTGCCTTCCCGCCTACGAACCACACGCCGAGGCGACGCAACTCGGAGACGCGGGCCTTGGGACCGCGGCGGCGGTGGAGCGGCGCGGGCA
>JANXSC010000172.1 GCA_025352845.1 Opitutaceae bacterium | reverse complement strand
GCAAGCGAGCTGACCTACAAAACCAAAGCCGCTGACTCAACGGCAGTGCTGCACCGCCCTCGCCCGCGTGCTACTTTCGGTCCCACCGCAACCGTGCCTCGGGGCGAGTCGCCAGGAGTATTTCCCGGATACGCTCCTTCTCTTCCGCCGGCAGATACGCATAGCGGTCCTGCGGATCGCGGATGTTACTGCCGGTCTTATGGCCGCTGCATGCCGGATCGGGACACGGCGCTCCGTAGTCAACGAGCGCTTGATCGACGACGGGGCCACGCGTCCCTACCCCGGTTTGCGCAGACTCGGCTCGCGATCCCAGATGTGTCCGTTCTTGGCGGCGGTGATGAAAAAACCCGGCTGGCCTGCGGCAACATCGCGCTCCGCGCGTCAACGCACCTCGACCTCGATCGGCAGGCAGTGCGTGATGAGATAACTGCCGCGATCCGCGTCGCGATCCGTGGGCTGCTGGCGACCCCGCGAATCGGTAGCGCGGGCCAAAAGTGTTTGGGGACCAGGCTGCGCGGGCGTGTGCCAGTGGAACTCCCAGAGCCGCCACGCATGCGTCAGCGGCTGGCCAAGGAGCCTCGCCGCGTGCCAGGTCGCGCCCCGATCGTGACTGATCTCGACCTTGGTGATTTCGGCGTCACCCGTCCACGCCGCGCCATGCACCCGGTAGTCCGCGTCCGCCGGCACGACCTCGGCCATCTCGGGCCGCGCGATTTCGGATTTCACGAGCAGTTCGGTGATCGGCACGAGCACCGGCCGGCCGCCCCGCCGTTCCCAGACGGTGTAGTCGATGCTTTGAAAGTAACCGGTGAAGGGCTGCTCGCTCGCAATGATCCGCGTGAGCCATTTGACCGATGCCACCCCATACCAGCCCGGCACGATCGCTCGCACCGGAAAGCCGTGCGCCGCCGGCAGCTCCGCGCCGTTCATTTTGAAAGCGAGCAGCACGTCCTTGAGCGCTTTCGCGCGCGGCACGCTGCGCGCGTAATGAATCTCCCCCGCCGGCCGCGGCGGCTCCTTGATCCTGCCCCGATCGGCGCCTTCGAGAATGACCTCAACCGCGCCGGCCTCGAGGCCCGCCCGATCAAGCACCGCAGCCAGCGGCACCCCGGTCCACTCCGCATTCCCGACGGCACCCAGGCCCCACTGCGCCCCCTCTGCCTGCGGCACGAGAAAGACGCGGCTGTTGCCCGCGCACTCCAGCGTCGCGGTGAGGGTGCGCGTCTCCATCTGCCGCAGTTCGTCGTAGCTGAGTTCGAAGGGCCTCGCGACCGCACCTTCGATCTTCAGCCGCCAGGTCTTCATGTCAGGCTGGGGGATCGGAAAATGGGCGCGCACATAGAAGCGCCCATTCGGCGTGAGGCTGCCCCCGAGTTCCGCAAAGGGCATCTCAAGATTCAGCGGCTCCCTTTCGCGAATGATCATGATGATCGAGGGAAGAACCTTTCCAGCGCGATCAAGACGGCCGTGAGCAGCACCACCATGATCGCGATGGTCGCGCCGCGCGGGAGGTGCAGCACATCGGGCAGGGTGCGTTTTCCGAGATCGCCCCATTTCTCGACGGTGTTTTTCAATCTGCCGGAAAGTTCGGCGTAGAGCCACGAGCCGGCGACGAGTCCGGCCATGCCAAAGAGCGCATCCCAGCTTCCCTGCCCGAGCGCGGCGGCGCCGGTGCCAGGGCAATAGCCGATGAGCGCGAAGCCCGCACCGAAGACGAGTCCGCCGATGATATTCGGGCCCAGCCGGGTCGGCTTGATGTGCAGGTTGACCTTCGCGAAATGGTGCAGCGGGAAGATGCCGACCATGCCGACGACAACAGCGGTCATCATGATTTTCACGACCGTCCAGTCCTGCAGCAGGAGCTGGCCGAGCAAAATGTGGTAGGTGCCGACGCCGCCCTTTTGCAGCAGAAAACCAAAGGCGAGGCCGAAAATCAGCGCGCCAACGATCAGCTTCGGCGACAAGGCCGCGGGCGGCTTGGCGACGCTCGACTCTTTGACGGCTTTGCCCGGGTCGATCATGGGTCAGAGGTGGAAGAGCAGCATTGCGACCGCGATGCCGCCGATGAAGAAACCGGCGACGGCGATCCATGACGCGACGTTGAGCTGCATCGTGCCGCTGATGCCGTGACCGCTCGTGCAACCGCCCGCGAGCCGCGCCCCGAACGCCATGAGCACGCCGCCCGCACCGGCGACGGCACCGCGCAACGCGATGCTGTCGCCAAAGCGCGCGCTCCACATTGGCGGCACCCATTCGTTGACAAACTCGCCGCCCGTGAGGGCGGCGATGAGCGCGCCGACGATGGTCGCGATGACGAAGAGAAAGCCCCAGTTCACGACCGGCGGCTCGGTCTTGAAATATGCGAGCTGGCCGGTGTGCTTGCGCGCGAAAATCTTGCCGATCATCCCGGCGAGCGTTGCGTAAAAAGACGACGCCCCGATGGGCTTGTCGGAAAAATAAAACGTGAGCCACGAGAGCACGCCGATGCCCGCGCCGACGATGTAAGGCGACCACGCCGGGCCGGGGTAATTGCGCGCGTCGAGGGCGGGATCGGCGGCCAGCGCGCTGAGCGGCAGGAGCACGAGCATGGCGGTTCGAGTGAGCATTTTCATTCCGTTTTCCCTTCGATCGGGAAGCCCGCTTTCTTCCACGCCTGCCAGCTTCCCGGCATATTGCAGACAAACGCGCAGCCTTCCTGTTTCAAGATGCTCGCGCCGATGCTCGCGCGGTAGCCGCTGTCGCAATAGACTGCGGTCGGTCGCGTTTTATCGAGTTCGCCCATTTTCTTCCGCAGCTCGCCGAGGAAGAGGTGGCGGGCGCCGGGGATGTGGCCCTGTTGCCATTCGCCCGGCGCGCGCACGTCGATGATTTGCAGTCGCTCGCCCGCCTCGCGGACGGCGTGGACGGTTATCTGGCCGACTTCGGCGAGTTCGAATCCGGCGTTGTCCCACGCCGTCATGCCGCCGACGAGATAGCCCGCGAACTTCGTGTAGCCGCTGCGGATGAAAAGCTGCACGACTTTGTCGAGTTCGCTGTCTTCGCTGAGCACGAGCAGCACCGGCTCGTCGGGATCGAGCAGCCAGCCGGCCCAGATCGTAAGCATGGGCGAGCCCCCGATATTGAGCGCGCCCGCGATGTGGCCGCCGCCAAAGGCGAGCATCAGGCGCGTGTCGATGAGCACGCCGGCCTTTTCCTCGATGGCTTGCTTGAACGCTTTCGGCGGCAGGCCCGGCACGCGCGGCAGATGGCCGAGGATCTCCGGCCCTTTCGCGTTTACCTTTTTCATCCGCGGATAATACGTGGGCACCGGCGGCGCGGTGCTGAGCGCGTAGTCGGTGAAGGATTTCACGTCTTGAAATTGCAGGAATGGATTGAAGCGCCGTTCGTAACCGATGGCGCTTTCGAGCCGGTCGCCGATATCCGCGCCGCACGGCGAGCCGTGGCCGTGCGCAGGGTAAATCATCACGCTATCCGGGAGCCCAAGATAAAAATCGCGCAGCGTGTGAAACTGCTGCCCGGCGAGTTTTTCGCTCTCGCTGGCGCCGAGCAAATCCGGCCGGCCCGCCGAACTGACGAACAGCGAATCGCCCGTGATCACGCCCCACGGCATCCCGGGATGATCCTTCTCCGCGAGCAGATACGCGACGTGCTCGGGCGTGTGACCCGGCGTATGCTTCACGGTCAGCACGGTCTTGCCCATCGTGAACCGATCGCCGTCCGCGAGCTTCTCGTGATCGAAGCCGTAGCGCGCGCCTCCCTCGTGACTGACGAAAATTTTCGCCGACCGCACCCGCGCGCACAGCTCGCGCGCGCCGCTCACGAGATCGGCGTGGATGTGCGTCTCGAAGATGTGCGTGATGGAGACATTTTTTTCGCGCGCCAGCTCGACGTATTTCTCCACGTCGGACGTCGGATCAAAGACCGCCGCGACGCCGTCGCCATCGTCGCCGACGAGATAGGAAAGCTCGGCGATGCCCTCGGTCAGGATGCGTTCAAATACGAGTGCCATGGTGTTCTGCGAAGCTCATATGATTATTGGCGGAAAAGAGGGTGAAGACCATGGGGTGAAACCCGAACTTCAATCCGTCACCCGGTTTTAGGCCGGCGCGTAAACAACCCCGGGGCATTTGAGCAAACCTACGTGCAGCCGGGGTCGCCGACCCCGGTCCGGCTACAACCAAGCCAAGCTTCAGGGTATCGGACCCAATGGAAATGAAGGTCGCGTCGTGGAGGGTTTCGCGGCGGGGCAATCACTCGCGAGGCACGGGCGTCGGAGGCCGCAGGGATGCGAAGTAGAGCGTCACGTCGCGCATCTGCTCCGGCTGGAGGCGCGTGGCGACCGGGTCCATGAGATGCGCGTAGGCCGAGCCGCCGCGGTGGCCCTTTTTGAAAAGTTCCAGCTGAAGCAGCAGATAATCGGCGGGCTGGCCGGCGAGCGCGGGGTAAGCCGACTTCCCGCGCTTGGCGCCAGGGCCATGGCAATCGACGCACGAGGGGACGCGTTGGACTGGAATACCATGTTGCGCGATTGCTTTTCCGCGCTCGATGGCGGCGGCATTTTCGGTGCCGGTCGCAAGCGTGCTGGAAGAGCTGAGGCTGGCGTAATGGCGCGAGAGCTCGTGGATCGTCTCGGCGTCCAACGCGGTGGCGATTGGCCCCATGATGCCGCTGTGGCGTTCGCCGCGCGCGTAGGCTTCGAGGGAATTCTGCAAATACTCATGGCGTTGGCCGGCGAGTTTCGGGAACGCGTCGCTGCGGCTCAGATCATCGCGGCCGTGACAGCGCGCGCAGGCTTGGGCCGCCGCCTGCGGTGTTGGCGGCACACCGCCGAGTGTCTCGATGGGGGCGGTGACCGCAGGTTCGCCGTGAACCAGACGGCGATATCCGGCCGCATCCAGATCGGGCAGTTTCCGCAGAAAGGCGACGACGGCCCAGACCTCGTCGTCGCGATGGCGCGAGGGCCAGGCGGGCATGCCGGTGAATTTCACGCCGTGTTTCACCACGTAGAAGATCTCCTCCGGCTTCATTTCGCGAATCCGCGACGGCAGCGCGGGCGGGTGCGGCGTCATCTGTTGGGCGATCCGCGGGAGCACCATGCCGGGGCTGCCGTGGCAGGCGCGGCAGCCGAGGTCGTAATGCATCGCGCCTTTGAGCACGAGGCCGGGATCGTCCAGCGGCGGCACCTCGATGCCAAGGCTGTGCGTGGCGATCGAGCGGCGCATGGTGAAATGCAGGAACCACGCGGTGACCGGCCAATGTCCGGAACTGGCTTTGATCGGGATGAGGCCGGCGACGACCGCGAGTGCACCGCCCAATCCGGCGACGACCGCCAGGCCGAGCACGGCGCGGAGCACGGGTTTATTCAAGAGACGGCGGATCATGCGCAAGCCCTCCGCCTTTGCGCCGCACCGCGCACCAGTCCGGCCGTGAGCCAGAGACCGCCGGCGAGATACGAGATGCCACCGATCGTGAGCATGATTGCGCCCCCGAGATGCTGGTCTTCGAGCGGCGTGAGATTCGACCAATGCCCGGTGTGCGAATACAGCGCGCGCGGCGTGAGTGCGAGCAACGCACCGAGCAGCGTCATGTGCATCGAGGTGAGCAACAGCGCGGTGACGCCAGCACCCGCGCGGTCGCGGCGGTGCCGCGGATTGCCGCCGAACGCCGCCAGCCAGACGAGCACGCCCGCCAGTAGAAACGCGCCTTGCTCCACCAGCAGACCGGTCAACCCATGACGCGCCGCGTGATGAAGCGCCGGGGCGTGCCAGACCCACACCACCACGAGTTCCACGACCGAGATCGGGATGGGCGGAAACATCGCGGGCCACTTGCGCACCGGGTCAAACGAACTGCCGGCGATGCCCAACGCCAGGAACGGCGCGGCGATGGCAACCACGCCCATGTGCATGGTCATGTGCGCAAAAAAAGCGTGTTCCGCCAGCCGGGGCAACGGGCCGAGCCAGATGCCGGCGAGGGCGAGCAGTCCGAGCAGGAGTGACACGCGGCGTTTCATTGGCAGTCCTTGAAAAATAATACGACGCTCGCGACGAACCCCGTGGCCACGGCGCTCAGCGCGGCGAGCAGCAACGTGGCGAAACCGAGGAAACGATGCCGATCTTCGGGCGTGTCGGAGTCATGGGGAATCGTGCCGGAGCCATGCCGGTGGCGACGCAGGCCGCTCCAGCCATTGAGACCGATGCCAACGAGCGCGACCGCGGTGTAGAGGGCGATGGCCACGCGCACGCCGCCGAGCGCGCCGCCGGCCCCGGCGTATTTCGCGCACCAAATCGCCGCCGTGATGTAGCTGAGTAAAAAATGCGCGGCCCAAATCGCGGGCGAAACGATCAGCCACCAGAGACTCTGGCGGCTCTCGTGCGCGGGGTGATCGCGGTGGGTGGGATTCATGGCACCTTCATTTTACCAAGGGAAAACCCGCGATCACCGCGACGGTGATGACCACCGTGATCGCGACGAAGTGCCAGTAGAGCGCAACGTTGGTGATATCGATGGCGTGACGAGCGGTCATGCGGCCGGCGGCGCGGCGGGTGAGGCAGTAGAGCTGCATGAGCGCGCCGACAGCGACGTGGAAGGCGGTCCAGATTGCGAGAATCCAGACCGTGGCGGGATAGACGTGGCTCGCCGGGTCGAGCCCGGTGAGCCGGGGACCGGCGAGCAGCGCG